>WBUH01000011.1 GCA_008933805.1 Bacteroidota bacterium | reverse complement strand
GGAAAGTAACTACAGTGGCAGCTACCGATATCACCTTTACAGACATGAGTACAATCGGACAGGGAGCTATCAGCAAATACGAATGGGAATTGGGTGACCCTCTTAACAGTAAGAGCAGTGCTAAGAATCCATTCTTTGAATACCCTACCGATACCGGTAAATACATCATCACCCAAACCATTACCAGTGACATGGGTTGTGAATCGGTACACATCGACACCTTGACTATCAACCCTGATATCACCGTGTTCGTACCTAACGCGTTTACTCCTAACAAATACGGACCTGAACGTAACAACCGTTTCTATGTGACTGCAGAAGGGTTCTTAGGGTTTGAGATTTATATCTTCAACCGTTGGGGCGAGAAAGTGTACTACTCAACCGACATCAACGAAGGATGGGACGGTCAGTTCAAAGGAGACTTTGCACAACAGGATGTTTACACCTATGTGGTGAATGTTACCAGCTTCTCAGGCAAACAATACAGCTTCTACGGAACTGTTACCTTGCTAAGGTAATAGTATCAAACAACACTATAAAAAACGCCCGTTGCATTTGCAACGGGCGTTTTTGTTTATACACGGTACTATTTATAAATGTGTTAAAGCAACCTGTTTATTGGGAGGGAAATTAATAAAGCTTAATTATAGTACTATGAAACGCATGATTGCATTCCATTGAGTGAAAGACGCAACAATCCAGAGAAGATAATTAGTAGTCGCTTAAAGCTTATTTAAGGGCTTTGTTTCGCATTAAATCATACACAAGATATAACGTAGCTAAACAGATTAATGCTCCTGCAAAATAGGGGGCGTGAAAGTTTAAATCGTAAGCAATACCACCTACAGCAGGACCGAATACCCTTGCCAAAGAGCCCGCCGATTGGTTAAGCCCAAGCATTTTTCCTTGCTCGGCTTTTGAGGCAGTTTTTGATAGCAATCCTAATACACTGGGGGTGATGCACCCGTTTGCCAAGGCTATTAACGCAAGGGCAGCTAATTCTAAATAAAAGTGTTCAGCAGGTACAATAGGCATAGCAATTAAGCCCACAGCCATAAAAATCAATCCTGCATACAAAAGTTTCTTTTCGCCGAAGCGTTTATTCATTCTCCCCACCAAAACTCCTTGAACCAGTGCTGATGAAAGCCCGATAAACGAGAACACATAACCTATTTGTGATTCATCCAAACCGTACATTCCTTTCCAAAGCACCGCCGCGGTTATTTGCATCATGCTAAAGGCAAGGGTAAACACAAAGTTTAAAGATAACAGTTCGCGTACTACAGGCACTTTAAGTGCACTTATTAATTGGGTAACGGGTTTTAGCTCGAAACGGGCAGCATGGTTTTTCTCGGCCAACGATTCAGGCAATAAGAAATAGGCCATTACAAAATTTACCACCGAAAGGGCGGCTGAAAATGCCCCGATACCGAAAATGCCGTAATGCTTGCCCAAATAACCGCCGATGGCAGGCCCGAAAATGAAGCCTAATCCGAAGGCAGCACCCACAAGTGCCATGTTTTTGGTGCGGTTTTCAGGGGTTGAAATATCGGCCACATAGGCATTTGCTGCAGATATGTTGGCTGAGCCTATGCCGGCCAAAGCCCGTTGTAAAATCAATATCCAAAATGCTGTTACAAACCCGAATAAGAAGTTTGCTCCGGCAGTTAATAAAATGCTGACTAAAATAATTGGGCGACGACCATAACGGTCGCTAAGAGTGCCCCAAAACGGAGCAAAAATAAAGTTCATCAGCGCGTACACTCCGGCAACAGCCAACGATGATTTTGACCCTGTAAGCTCTACCGAAAGGTTGGGTAGAATAGGTATTATAATGCCAAACCCCATCAAATCAATAAAAATGGTGAGGAACATAATGGCAAGCGGAGAGCGGCTATTGCGCATAGAGCGGATTATGTAATAGGAAATAAACTTGGGGCAAATATAGGTGGTGAGGGGTGGATTAGGATAAACGGATTATAAATCCCACACCGATGTGCGGCGTTTGTAGATGTAGTTGCGCAGGTTTACCCAAAAAGCCAGAATAAGATAAATTATAACAGGCGACCCCATAGTGATAAACGAGGTGTAAATAAAATACAAGCGAATACGACCGGAACTAATGCCGATTTTTTCGCCTAAGTAGGTGCAAACCCCAAACGCTTTTTTCTCAAAAAAATATTTGATGGCCTCTATCATAATGCCTTATGTAACTGCGAAGATAAGGATATTATTGTTTTCAAAATATTAAGTAGGTATTCAAAAGCTATAATGTTTATAAACATGCAATTATGGCACAGTTTTATCGGCAAATAACCAAATCATAACTATGAAGAATTACTACAAATGGATTGTATTGTTTTTTTACCTCCTTATTCACTATTCAACATCAGCACAGCCGTTTTATACCCATTGGGTTAAAACCGAGGGAAAAGCAAGTAAGTTCAGCAGTGTGTCGGCAGTTCAACACGCGTCTAACGGCCAAATGTATGTTTGCGGGTCGGTAGATAACGATTTCTTCGTAAAAAAATACGACGCAAAGGGCGCTTTAATCTGGGATAACACCTTTCCGGGCTCAGGGATTGATTATGCAACATCATTGGCAATAGACGATAATGAAAACATATACATTACAGGGTACTTTCAAAACACTATTGATTTTGATCCGGGTCCAAACACAGCTTCTCGCACCGGCGCAGGTAATTCTGATTATTTCATCCTTTCATTAAACAAGAATGGGCAGTATAGATGGGCGTATTCATTTGGTGCTACAGGCGATGATTTCGGAAACTCAGTTGCTTTTAGTAATGATGGAAGTGTTTATGTAACAGGATATTATGAGGGCACGGTTGATTTTGACCCTTCTTCTTCATCCCATAACCTTATGAGTGTTGGTTTTATTGATGCCTTTGTTCATAAAATTGATACCTCAGGTAATTTTATTTGGGCAAAATCAATCGGTGGGAGCTCCTATGATTACGGGCATTCCATCGTAACTGATAAAACAGGGAGTGTTTATTTAGCAGGTTACTTTTTCTCAACGATTGACTGCGATCCGGGTTCAGGGGTATATTCTCTTACTTCGGCAGGAAACAGAGATATTTTATTAGTGAAATTAGACAGTGCGGGCAATTTTTTATGGGCAAACCGTCACGGAGCAGCCAACGACGACCGCGCGCAAAGCGTACATTTGACCAACGATGGGGAATTGGTAATTACAGGATATTTTACGGATAGTGTTGATTTTGACCCGAGCGGAGCGGAGTTGAAACTTTACAGCCCTATTGTTGGCTCATTTATACAAAAACTGGATACCACCGGGAAGTTGATTTGGGTGAAATCTATCGGCGACAGAGTGTGGGCGAGGAAAATTACAAGCAGTAATAACAAGAATATTTTTGTTTGCGGATATTTTGCGCTTACGGTTGATTTTGACCCCAACTCAGGAGTTGAAAACCGACAATCGCTGGGTGGGGAAGATATGTTCCTTCTTACTTTAGATAGTGCGGGACAATTTGTGGATGCTTTAACACTGGGGGGGGCTCAGGATGATTTGGCGACGGCTGTTGAAACCGACTTGCGCGGCAATGTTTACCTTGGGGGTTCTTTTAGAAGAACGGTTGATTTTGACCCTACGGCAAACTCTAAGGATATTACGGCATCGGGTATTGCTGATTATATGGTAATGAAGTTGGCAGCGTGCGAAAAAGTAAATGAAGTAACAACCAGTATTACCTCGTGCACGGATTATACATCAGCCACAGGAAAGATATACACTGTAAGCGGCACTTATACGGATATTGTAGCGGGCAGCAACGGGTGCGATAGTATTATCACCATACAGTTTACAAGGGCTTCCTCAACAACGGCTACAATACAGACCGCGGCTTGTAAAAGCTACACCTCTCCCAGCGGCAAATATGTTTATACTAATACCGGGGTATATAGGGATACGCTTATCAATAAACAAGGGTGTGATAGCCTGCTTACCATACAGTTAACGATTGATACTATTAGCAGCACCGTAATTGTTAACGGGCTAACCTTGCATGCACCTCCATCATTAGATTCGTATCAATGGGTAGATTGTAATAATAATTACAGTGTTGTTAATAACGGTCAAAACCGCCTTTATACCGCAGTTAAAAATGGCAGCTACGCCGTGATAGTTAAAAAGGGAACGTGTGTAGATACCTCAACCTGTTATACCATAAACGGGGTGGGGATAGTTTCAAACCCGACTTTGCCATCAATACAACTATTTCCTAATCCGGTTAAAAGTCAATTAGCGGTTCACTTGGGAGCCTCTCAACCCAAAGTAGAAATAGCTGTTTATAATTTGCAAGGCAAAAAGATAATGGCGGGTAATTATAATGAAGCATCGCAAGTGGTTATTGATTTTGAGTTTGAAAACGGGGTGTATTATGTAGAAATTAAAACCGCCGAGCAAACCACAATAACAAAAGTGCTTAAGATGTAGTTTCAGCTTCATAGCCCTTTAATATGCTATATCCAACACGGCATTGCAGGCATTTTTTGGGAGTACACCAATGTTTATATAGTTGAAGCAAGGCTTGGCTTTCAGCAGCATTGTTTATTTGTAAGTTAAGGTTCTGATATCCGCGTATAATGTGGTTGTTTTCTTTGGGCAGTTGTTCTAATAGCGTAAGGGCTTTTTGTTTGTATTCTTCGTTAGAATGATAATGGCCGTAGGCAAATAAAAAAGGGGCAACCGTATTGATAAGGATATTATTAATAGCATCAGCACCCAATATGTTTTTTGTAGAGGTTGTTTGATGGCCGAATCGGTAGTGGGTATCCCAATAGGCTGAAGCTTTAATCTCAAACAGGGATTGAAGGTTTTGTACAGCGCCCTCTTCGAGGATTTTGGAGAATAAATGCGAAGAAGTATGGATAAGCGCAGCAAACTGAGCTATCCGCATGGTAGGGAAGTTGGCAGGACGTGTTTTGCTAAACTTCCATAGGGAGTGGTGTATGGGCGATAGCTTGTATTTGTTGGCCAAAAAGGCATATTCAGCCATTAATTGTTCCGCGTAATTATCCGTTTCGGTTGTTGTTTGTAATAATCCCGATTGGCCTAATAACAGGGCTTCTAACTGTAATAAGCTGGTTTTGTGTTTGGCCAGTAGCTCAAACGGGACACTGTTGGTATTAAAACCGAAGTTTTTGGCAAGCGCGTGGTAAAAGGTTTCTTCCCAATTGTTTTTGTTTTGTTGTAACGATGTGAGGATTGGCAATACTTTCTCCTCCATCCGCTCTATCAGCAGCCGTTGCAACCAGCTTTGCACAATAAAATTATCTGCACGGGCAAAAAAGTTATGACAAGGGATAAATGCTTGCGATTCCATTAACAAACGGTAGGTGCTGCTATACTTTTCGTTTACCCGATTACCCAACTCAATCACAGGAACAGAAACAGGGGTTTTGGCAGTATGCCGAAGGCATACCAGCAGCAAGGTGTTGTTGTGCGAAGCATCTGCATGGTGGCCGTGTTTTTCCCAATTGGCTGATTCAAGCTCAATTTCAACGTTTCCTGCCCAAACCGTCTCACCTATTTTCAGTCGGGCATTACTAAAATCAGCTCCGCTGTCGCGGTTTTGCTCACCGGGTTTTATTACTTGCACGGGCTCGCCTTCAAGGGTGCAAAGCGCTTGCGCATCCAGCAAGCGGTATTTCCACAAATATTGCAGCAGTTGCTCAGTCATACTGCTTTATACAGAAAGAAGGGGAAAGGTAAGCGGGTAAGTGTTGTTTGCTTACCCCTTCCTGACTGTCTGTTTTGCATGCAGCCTTTAACTTTTCCTTCTCCTACAGGGGAAGTCGACTATGGGAATGTCGGGCGAAGGATTAATCGGGTAGGGGTCGAAAAGTGAGATTCCCAATCAAGTTGGGAATGACGGGCAGGCGACAGGTACGCAGACCTGCCGCTATTGATAAAGTGCCAGCACTCTATCAATAGCATCGGGATTTATTCCCGATGGGATTTTTTGCTGCATTGTATTCTTTTTGCCAGTTGTACCAACCGCTAATACCGATGACCCAAAAAATAAGGTATGAAATAAAAATAAACAGGCTACCCAACGAAAGATAAATCCCGGCTGAAATAAGATTGCTAACTGCCCACAGCCACCAATTTTCGATATACCGACGGCCCATTAAATAGGTGCCCACCAAGCTCATTATTAGCACTAACGAGCTTAAATAGGGTAATGATGCCTGTTGCGGAAACCATTGCGGCATCCAGATATGGAAGTTAGAGGTGCAATAGCCCACTATAGCAGCGGCTACTAATATCCCCGCAACGGTTAGCAAATAAACATTTAAACCCGGCGACCAATACGCTACGTGTACAAAGTGGTTGCTGGCCTTTTTATTCCACCACAGCCAACCCAATACCCCCATGCTGAAATAGTAGGCCTGCAAAATTAAATCGCTGTATATTTTTAGCTGGTAGGATATAAAAGCAAACATTACCACTGCTACCATATTTACCAACCATGTATAAGTAATCCGCATGGCTGAAAGTATGGTAGCTGTAATACCAAATACGGTTGCAATTAGCTCGGTATAACTCATGTGATATCCCAGCCAAGTAAATGCGATATTTTGAGTGCTAAAAAAATCCAAAACAAACTAAAATAAAAAACCCCGCTGCGCCAAAAAAGGGGCAAGCGGGGTCAAAGGTAATTGTAATTGTTATTTCTTAATGTTCAATTCATTTCTCAATCCTGAGTGGCCGGTAATATCAGCTTTTATTGAGCCTACCAAAATATCGGCCTGTATGCGCAAAGGCAATTTGTTCTCATCATCACTTACCCAAACTTTCATTGCGTTTTTATCTTTAAACACACGACCATTAATTACCTCGGGGATAATACGGATGGAGTTTATTTTTCCTACATCAGTACTTAATACCTCGCGGCCGTCAATCCTGAATTTTAAGGGGTAAATTTCATTATCCAAATACACGTTTAAGATAAACTCAGTGCCTACGGGTGAGTTTCTTACATCCAGTGTACGGGCATAATAGGCTACTGATAATACGTCTTGAATATCAATAGGGGTGGTTTTGCTTCCTTTTTTGCTAAAGTATTTTTTGAGTTTATGGTCAAAAATTACAAAGTCGGTATCCTCATAGCCGCCTTCTTTTTGGCTTTTTACAAATTGAAGGGGAAGTATGGCTTGAGTATCAATATAAGTTTCAAAACGGTCGCGTACTTTAAACATCCAGTCAAAACCTGAACGAGACTTACCGAAACCGTCGATGTGGTATGCGTACCTGCCATTTATATTTACAGGAGTGGGTTTCACCTGCAATTCAATATCTCCTGCGTTCACAAATCCGTAGTGTACGCGGTAGTTTAATTTCTCACCATAAGTAAAGGCTTTGTTGGTTATTTTCCGCATCTCAAAGGTGCGGTATTCCGGTTCCACTTTATCTTTATTGATAAAGGCCGGCAAAGTAGCCAAAGCCCCAAAAACACTCATTAATACAATTACCTTTTTCATAGTCGTGTCAGTTTGTTTTTCTATTAATCCAATATCTGTTCCAATTTTGGTATTAATACGAAGTCATCAACAAAAGGTAAACGATAAAAATGCGTTTTTCTGTGTATTTATCGTCTAAAGAGTACTGTCTTACTCAACCATCAATTTATGGCGGGTAGTGTTACTGCCATTAGAAAGCTCAACAAAATAAATTCCTGCGGGCAGACCGTCAATCGAAAGGCTGTATTGCAAATCACTTTGTTTTTGCAATAACGAAGAACTTATCGTTTTACCTTCCACAGTGCTGATAGAAGCCTTAATTTCTCCTGTTTGCTCAGTTTGGAATGCTACAGTAACCAAAGAGTTTTTAGCCGCAGGATTTGGATATACCAGCATTTCAGTGCTTTCGGCAGCATCAATGCCCGTGGTTAGTGAGGTAACAAATACACCCAAATCGGTAGTGAAATCAGTACAAGTGCGGGCAGCATATACAGGGCGAACCCTCCAGCGATAAGTGCGGCCGTTAGTAAGTCCCGTAGCAATATAGCTGGTGTCTTTTGTCATAATATCAACCGGTAAGTTGCTTGGGAACACTGAGATTTGAGATACCTGCAAAATATAATAATCAGCACCGGGTACACTGCTCCACATAAATTTTGATTCAGTGGGTTTTTGTGCAGCATTATCCGGAGGCCAAATACGTTTAGCAGTCTGCTGCACAGGCATGGTATCCTGCAAAGGACCTTTAAGATTAATACGACTGGTGTTTATATTGTATTTCATCGCATCAATCTGCTCGTCCGAAAATCGGTGAGCACAGTGGTCAGAAGCATAACTCATAAACAAGGTTTCGTCAGGATCGTATTTATCGCCCAAGGGGTCAAGCTGGTTGCCGGTATAAGGGCAATTCCAACGGGTATTTAAAAAATCAGCACGGGTATCACAAAACAAATCACCAGCAACGGCGCAGTTAGTTCCGTTTACATACTCTTGCACACCGGTAACATTATCAAAAGGATGGGGAAGTGAGAAAAAGTGACCCATTTCATGCGCAAGAGTAGTAGCGCCTGTGCCCATACAGTTTTTACCCACGGCTACCCCATTACGTCCGGGTGAAAAATAACCGCAGTTGCCCGCAGGGTTTAATACAATGTATACGTTGGCTACGTTGGGTTTATTCTTTTGGCGCATCATGTCATAACCGCCGTTATAATCATGGTCGAAATAAGTAGAGTTGCTAATGTATTCAATACCTGCCAGGTAGTAATAAAAGCCCACGGCAGCATATTGGCGGTTCAGTTCACACAAATCAAGCATCAATTGGTGGCTGTTATAAAAGCCTTTGCCTGCATCATCGCCCACAAAATGAAAATAAATAGGCACATAATATTGAGCGGCACTTTTGGTGGCAAAACCACGTCCGTTTTGGGCATAATCAAGCAATAATACTTTTTGCTCGTCAGTTAGTAAAGTACCGCAATGGCTGTCGGTTTGGGCGGCAAGTTGGTTAGTTGCCAGCAACAGCAAGCAAAAAAAGTATGTAAAAATCTTATTCATTGGCTGTATGGTGTTTTGTGTATAGACACTTTACAAAGAAATAACGTTTGGGTGTAGTTTAAAAAATACGTTTAAGGTAAAAATTAAGGAGATGTGCCAATGCCCGTCAAAATATGTAGTTTTGCCGCACTGTGGCACAAAACCTTTTGCCGATAAGCGCCGTTGTACTGGCCAATAATGAAGAAACCAACATTGCCCGTTGCCTTGAATCACTGCAATGGATTGATGAAGTATTGGTGTTAGATTCAGGCAGTACCGACCGCACCCCGCAGGTAGCACAAAGCTATCACAACACAAAATTTATTAAAGTTGATTGGCAGGGCTATGCCGCTACCAAGCAATTGGGCGTGGGGAAAGCCAAAAACGATGTGATTTTTTGGGTAGATGCTGACGAAGAGATTAGTGCTGAGCTGCGCAAAGAGGTTGAAACCAAATGGGAGCAGCTAAACAATAGCTGGGCTGCAAAACCAGTATATACCATGCCCCGTAAAACCTTTTTTATGGGTGAGTGGATACGCTATTGCGGCTGGTACCCCGACAGACAGAAACGGTTGTTTAACCGCAAGTATGCACGCTTTAATACTTCAGCCGTACATGAAGATGTGGAGCTAACGGCAGGCGGCGTTGTTGCTGCATTGAAGTGCGACATACTCCATTATTCGTTTCAAAGCATCGATAAATACTTTTTAAAAATGAACACCTACGGAAAGTTGGGTGCCGATGAGCTTAAACGTAAAGGTAAAAAAGTCGCGTTTATAAAATTGGTATTCAATCCGTTATGGTCTTTTTTTCAATCATTTTTTATACGTCTGGGTATACTTCAGGGTAAAACAGGCTTTATCATCAGTTGTGGCAATGCCTACAGCAAGTTTATAAAGTATGTGCATTTTTATTATTTGAAGTAAGCTGCTACCGTTTAAATTCGCATCCTCAAAATCAATACAACAATGAACGACACAATTTTGGTAATAGGCTCAGCAGGCCAATTGGGAACCGAACTGGTAGAAGCCCTGCGTGCTTTGCACGGCGGCAGTAATGTAGTAGCCAGTGATGTGAAACCCGCTGCTGATGTGAATGCAGTACTTACCCAAACAGGCCCCTACGAGGTGCTGGATGTGCTGGATAAGCCCCGCCTTGCCGAATTGTTTACCAAATACAAGCCCAAACAGGTGTACCATTTGGTAGCACTACTTTCTGCAACAGCAGAAAAGCACCCCAAGTTTGCATGGGAACTTAACATGGACGGTTTGTTTAATGTATTGGATGCCGCTATTGAATACAAAACAGGCAAAATATACTGGCCCAGCAGTATTGCTGTTTTCGGCCCAAATACTCCCGCTGTAAATACCCCTCAACACTGCGTAATGGACCCTAATACCATTTACGGTATCAGCAAGCAGGCAGGCGAGCGTTATTGCGAATACTATTTTAAAAAGTACGGTGTAGATGTGCGTAGCATACGCTATCCCGGTTTGATAGGCTACAAGTCAGCTCCGGGCGGCGGTACTACGGATTATGCCGTTGATATTTACCACGAGGCATTGAAACACAACAAATTCTCGTGCTTCTTACCGCAAGATTCTACCTTGCCGATGTTGTATATGCCCGATGCGCTAAATGCAACTATCAGCTTGATGGAAGCTCCTGCGGATAAACTTACCATACGTAGCAGCTACAACGTGGCCGGTATGAGTTTTAACCCTGAGGAAATTGCCGCCAGCATTGCGAAGGTAATGCCCGGTTTTACCATGAGTTATGATATTGACCCCGTGCGTAAAGCTATTGCCGCCAGCTGGCCCGATAGTATTGATGACAGCGTTGCCCGCGCTGATTGGGGCTGGCAACCTAAGTATGACCTTGACGCTATGACCAAGGATATGCTTGAAAACCTGAAACGTATGATGGCCAACGGCTAATCTATACATTCGATACAATGAACTTACACAATGGCTCAACGTTTCACGTCGAGCCATTTTTATTTTCTGTTTTCCACAGATTCCATCCCGTCATTCCCAATCAAGTTGGGAATAACGAGGTGCTGGCAGGGCATCAACCTTTCCTTCCCTTACAGGGGAAGGCGACTTTGGAAAAGTCGAGCTAAGGATATTTCGGGTAGGGGTTTTGTCTCGACAGGTACACAGACCTTCCACTATCATAGAATACCCAACTTCTATCAATAGCATCGGGATTTATTCCCGATGGTTAGGGTAAGCACACCTCCCTCAATCCCTCCTTAGCTAGGAGGGAAGCCACGCACGACCCCTTGAAAGCCGAACGAGTTTTTAAATTGCGGCCATTGTTGGGTTGGTGAGCTTGTGCGGCTGTTCCCCTCCTTTGCAAGGCATCAATACTGAGCTTGCCGAAGTATGCGGGTAGGTCAAGGGGGGGTCAGGGGTGGTCGAAATGGTTTGCGGCAGGTACAAAGACCTGCCGCTATGGATAAAGTTCCCAACCTGCTATCAATAGCATCGGGATTTATTCCTGATGGTTTGCGGTAAGCACACCCTGTTCGCAATTACGATGAAGTTATGAACTACTACTTCGGAGTAAGGGTAATAACAGGGCACATCATTTCTTCAAGGCTAATACCGCCGTGCTGAAAAGTGCCTTTGTAATAATTTACGTAGTAATTGTAGTTATTGGGGTAGGCAAAAAAGCTGTAATTATCAGCAAATGCATACGTTGAGCTTACGTGTAGTTTGGGCAAAAATGCATCGGCGGGGTTACGCACCTCAAACACATCGCCTTTATCATAATTAAGGTTTTTGCCTTGTTTGTAGCGCAGGTTGGTGTTTGTGTTACGGTCGCCGATAATTTTAACGGGGTCTTTTACACGCACACTACCGTGGTCGGTAGTAATTACCAACTTCACTTTCTTCTCAGCAATTTTTTTCAATGCCTCCCAAAGCGGCGAATGCTCAAACCACGATTTCGTAACCGAACGGTAGGCCGCTTCGTCCTCGCTAAGTTCGCGCATCAGGCTCACGTCCGTACGGGCATGGCTCAGCGCATCCACAAAGTTGTAAACGATTACGTTCAGTTGGTTGCTCATCATGTTCATGATGTTTTCTGCCAAGTCTTTACCACCTTCAAGTGTGGTAACTTTGGTATAGCTTGTTTTTGTGTTACGGCGCAAGCGTTGCAAATAATCGTTCAAAAACTCAAGCTCGTGCAGGTTTTTGCCGCCTTCGTCCTCATCATTACTCCAAAGTTTAGGAAAGCGTTTTTCCATATCACTGGGCAATAAGCCTGAGAAGATAGAGTTACGGGCATATTGGGTAGTAGTAGGCAAAATAGCCAGGTACAAGTCTTCCTCTTCCACCCTGAAAGCTTCGGCTATAACGGGTTGTATTACCTTCCATTGGTCGTAGCGCAGGTTATCAATCAGCAAAAAGAAAACAGGCTCTTCGCTGCCGTCAAGGAAAGGCAATACCTTTTTACGAAGCAAGGTATTACTCATTACCGGCTTGCTGTCGTCGTCGGCTTTCAGCAGTTTAAGATAATTATCTTTAATGTAGCGAGAAAAATTGTGGTTAGCATCCGTGCGCTGGGTATCCAATACCTCGCGCATACCGCCCTCTGTTTGGCTTAGCTCCAGTTCCCAGTACACCAGTTTGCGGTATATGTTCTTCCACTCCTCAAAATCCATGCGATCCATAAACGCCATGCTGATAGCCCTAAACTCTTGTTGGTAGCCCATTGCTGTTTTTTCGCTCACCAAACGCTTGTTATCAATCAACTTTTTAAGCGAAAGCAGTATTTGGTTGGGATTAACGGGTTTTATAAGGTAATCGGCAATTTTACTGCCGATGGCATCCTCCATAATGTGTTCCTCTTCACTTTTAGTAATCATTACCACGGGAATAAGAGGAAAATCGGCTTTTATGCGGCTAAGGGCTTCAAGGCCGCTGATGCCGGGCATATTTTCATCCAAAAAAATTACATCAAAATGTTGTTTCTGGGTCTCGTCAATGGCATCAATACCATTTGTAACGGTAACTACGTCGTAGCCTTTGCTTTTTAAAAATAATATGTGGGGCTTTAGCACATCAATTTCATCATCGGCCCAAAGTATTTTTGCGTTACTCATAGTTTACTTGTTTGTGCAAAGGTAACGAAGAAAGAGGCGTTTTATTTGAAAGAGAAGCGGATAATGTGATTACTGATTTTGTTATCGCCTGAAAAGAAAATCTAACACACCATCTATAAACTCACCAATAAGGTATAGCAGGTAAATTATTAAAGCCAAGGCCAGAATGGCCACTACCCAAGCCAGTCCGATTGAAATCAGCCATTCAATAAATATATATATAGCCCCTATTATGATGAAGGCTGCGATGTATAATACCAGTTCTCCCAGCCAAGTATCCCAAAAATCATCAAAATTATTACTGCTTTTTTTAATGCGGTTTTCTTTAGCTGTATTAAATACTTTTACCTTGTTTTTTGAGATGGCTGAAACTGCTTTTGTGGTGGTATAAAGTAGTTTTTTCTGTTTTTTAATAACCTGTTGTTGGGGTTTTGCAATGTTGGGTTTACTTATGCCTGAATCGGTCGCAACTAGAAGAATGGTAGGTTTTACAATTAATACAGTCTGTTTTTTTGAGGGTTTACGTTTAGCCGTCTGCTCTTTTTTGGGCTGCGCCTTTACTTTAGGAATATTACCAAAACGCCTACTGCTACAACTGCTTGTTGCAAGCAAAAATAATATGAGCGCAAATATTAAATTAGTTTTCATAATTAATCAGTAAAGCACCAGTTAATAAATGGCAGTGTACGCTTTTGGTTTTTATTAATTAATCCTATTTGAAACCCTTTTAGTTTGCTACAAGAGTTAAATAAGCTTATTTGCAATCCTTTTCCTGCGTCTGCATAATTTCTGATACCAGCGATCATTAGTCCGTTAAAATTACCAACGAGTGAACCACCAATTGTTGCCAGCACACCATCACACTGTGAGTGCATTGCAGCAATACTATTCAATGAAATACCATTTATTTTGCTATTTGCACAATGCCCCATAAGACTAATACTAACACCATTTAGCTTAATAAGATGTTCATCAAAACTATGATCAATACTATCTGATTCAAATGTCTCTACGTTGGGATTAAGGAATAAATATGGGAAAAAGAATAAACCTATCCCTATTTCTATATTTAAGCCGTTTACTATTAATGAATCAGAGTGCACGCCTGATGCTATTCCCCCAAGTGCTAAACCATTAATCTCAGTATTATAACCAACCGGAGTAAGCCAAATGATATTTCTTTTCCTCCAAACAGTGTCTTTGACAATTCCCTTTTTTACAATAGCAACATTCCAGCAAGAGTCTTGTGCATATAAATAGTTACCCGTAATAAAAATTAAAACAAAAATGTATGATATAACTTTAATTAGCCGTTTCATAATGCGTTGATTAGTTTACTTATCTTGTATAATCTGTTTTCTTTGCATTAAAACCGAAGGTAATACCTGCGCGCCAATTATCGCGGGCGGGAACTACATAGATGTTTACAGGAATATTTACCCTGCCTGATTTAAACGATTTACCTATGGCAAACACAAAGCCTGAGCTAAATTCAAGTTGACCGCGAGCGTCTAACTGTTTTTCAGTTTCAACGGGGATGGGCAGCAGTTTACCGGTGCTGTCTTTTTTGTCCCAATCTTGTACGCGCATCCATTTGTTTTCATAATAAAAACCCTCGGACTTAGGTATAAGGCTAACGGTAGGGCCAAAAGCAAACTCCCAACCGCTTTTATTACTACGGAAACCGTGTAAGAAAGTCATTGAAGGGCTGAACATTCCTTGGTCAAGTCCGTTAATGGCGGGGATTAATTCAAACAATGCCTGAAAGTTGCCCGAGTTTAGGTATTGAAACTCTTTTTGGTAACCAAACATGGTCATAAAAGGATTGGCATTAAAACCCCCTTGGTTGGTTGGTGCGCTCAAGCGCCTTGCAGTAGGGCCGCCCAAATAAGTGATACCTGTACGAGGGCCACTTAACACCAACTTAGTTACGCCCGGATTGTTTACCTCGCTTTCATAGGCCTCCTCTTTCGATAGGGTTCGGTAGGTAAGCTCGTTGTAGGGTAAGCCCCAAAACTTGCGTACACTCATGTGTATCATATTGGGCAATTCTTCGGGAATGTTCTGAAACTCTAACACCTGCGATTTTTCGAGTGTATTTTCCTTTACGTTAAACAATCGCATAATTACTAATATATGTTTGCCGTAATTCTCAATACTGCCGCTAAGGGCTTTAGAAGCGTTTAAATAATGGGCGGCTTGCATAATGCAGCTTTTGCCAAAACAGGTGTCAAGTTTTAAGCGTTGGGCAGAGAGTGTTCCCTTCAAATCCTGACGGTTTATTACCTCAAATTGGTCGGTTTTTTCAACTTCAAGCCTAAACAGGTTTCCGCAATCTTCAGAGCTATATGTTACGTTGATGGCTTCAAAATTCAGCACCGCTATTACGGGTTTTTGTGCAATGGCAAACTGCGCTGTAAAAATGACTACAGCAAATGCTATCAGGGTAAAAAGGTTTTTTGCTTTCATGGTATTTGTTTTTTGATGAAGCAAAGTTGAACCTTCGCAAGCCCGTATTTAAAAGGCATATTGCAAGCCCGCCTTTTTGTTTTAGTGTTTTTTGCTTGATTGGAATAAAGACATCGCGTTCAGTTGCAAAAAATGCAAATACCTGTTACGGCTGATTTGATTTTGGCGGATAACCTTATTTTAGGGATGCTTGCGACGGGCATGAAGCCTTCCGTTGTTACACTGTATGGGGTTGAATATAAAGCCACAAAGACGCTAAGTCGCAAAGCATTTGTTATTAGCGACTTTGTGCCTTTGTGGCTACATAAAGAGGAAATATAGTTTTGACTTTTGAGCCAATCGTTAACGGCTTAATAGCACAGAGTTTATGGGTTTTACCCGTATTATCTTCAAACCAAATAAGGTACAAACACCAATAAGCCTATTACGGCAGCAGTAATGGCTGCTATTAAAACAGCTCCAGCAGCCACGTCTTTTATCCAGCCTGCCAGCAGTTGCTGTTGGGGTGAAACTAAATCGACTAATTTTTCAATAGCGCTGTTCACTGCCTCGGTTACCAATACAATGCCGATGGCAAGAACAATAAACAACCACTCGGTGCGGGTAATATCCAATACAAAACCCGCTATGATTACTGCTATTGCAGCAACCGAATGAAAACGGAAATTAAATTCTGAGGTAAAAACCTTGGCAATGCCTGAAAAGGCATACTTAAAAGAGGTAATAAACTTAGTGGGGGTAGTATGGTTGCCTTGCTTACGCATTTTTTTGCAAAGCAATCATTTGCAAGGCGGTGGCGGCAGCTTCAACACCTTTGTTACCGTGCTTGCCGCCTGAACGGTCTAAAGCCTGTTGTTGGTTATCGGTGGTTAATACCCCGAAAATTACAGGCTTATTGTGGTTCAAGCCCACGTTCATAATACCGTTGGCAGCTGCATCGCAAATAAAGTCAAAGTGGCGGGTTTCGCCCTGTATCACACAACCAATGGTAATAACAGCATCAATGCTTTCTTTTTTTGCCAATAGCTGTGCGCCCAAGGCCAACTCAAAAGTACCGGGCACATACACTGTAGTAATGTTTTTGGCCTTTACACCGTTTTCGGTAAGGCATTCAACAGCACCTTTCAGCAAAGCACCCGTAACTTCTTCGTTCCATCTAGAAACAACAATGCCCACACGGTATTTGGTTCCGTTGGGCAGTTGTGCGGCATCAATAGCCGATAAATTTTTGAGGCTGGTAGCCATCGTATGTCTTAAAAATCAAAGCTGTTAATGCCTGCTTTTGCACTGGCACGTGCAATGTATTTTTCAATATCGCGGGCAGTTTCGCTTTCGTTAAACTCTTTCTTAATGCGGGTAAAAGTTGCAGCAGCTTCTTTGTGTTTACCAAGGCTTTCTTGCACCAATCCCAGTTTTTTAAGCATTACAGGGGTAGAGTATGGATTTGCTGAAAAATTAGCTGCTTTTTGGTAGCTGCTTTCAGCTTCTTCCATGTTTCCCAATTCGCTTTGGCAATCGCCGATAAGACCGATAGCCATCGGGCGGATTAGCTCATCATCCAACTTAAATTTTTCAAGGTAGGTAAGGGCAGTAGTATAATCACCTTTTACTATATATGCTTTACCTGCCATCAAAGCAGCTTTTTGTGCAGCTTTGGTTCCGCTGTATTCTTCAACAAATTCAATAGCTCCGATTGGTTCTTCGGCTTTTGGGTTACCGTTCAATACCAAATCAAAAGAGTCTTTTGAGAAATAATACTCCATCATCCAAAGCCTTGAGTTGGCTTCAGCTTCTTTAGTATCATTCATATAAGTAAGGCCAAAAAAACCTGCAATAGCTAGTACTAACACACCGGCTCCAATTTGCACGGCACGTTTGTTTTTTTGGTAAAACTGTTCAACCTTGCTTACGCCGCCGCCCAGTTGTTCATCAATAGTTTCTTTTATTTCGCTCATTGTGTTGTTTCTCTACAGTTTGGGGTTAGTCCATTATAAAAGGATAGTTCGCCTCTTGATACACATCGCTGTATATTTCAGATGCATCAGGATAGGGCGAATTTTCTGCAAAATCTACGCTATCGTTCACAATTTTCTCAATTTTTTCTTCAAGTTCTTCCAATTGTTTTTCGCTAAGCCATTTATTTGACAGAATTGTGGCTTTTACTTTTTCAATCGGGTCTTGGTTTTTATAGTCTTCTACCTCTTCTTTGGTACGGTATTTAGCAGGGTCGCTCATACTGTGTCCGCGGTAGCGGTAGGTACGTATTTCTAAAAATGTAGGGCCGTCTCCTTTGCGGGCACGTTTCACCGCTTCGTCCATTGCTTCGTGTACCGCTTCAACGGTCATGCCGTCAACAGCAGCATTCGGCATATCAAACGCATCACCTATTTTGTGAATGTCTAACATATTGGTAGTACGTTGTACTGAAGTACCCATTGCATATCCGTTGTTTTCACATACAAATATCACAGGTAGTTTCCACAACATAGCCATGTTAAAGGCTTCGTTAAGCGAACCTTGGCGCACAGCACCGTCGCCCATAAAGCACACACAAACGTTTTTAGTGCCGTTGTATTGCTCAGCAAAAGCAATACCTGCACCCAACGGAATTTGACCGCCCACTATACCGTGTCCGCCAAAAAAGTTGTGTTCTTTGCTAAACATGTGCATACTACCGCCTTTGCCTTTGCTACAACCGTCGGCTTTTCCATAAAGCTCGGCCATTACAGCATTAGCGCTTATACCGCAGCCCAACGCATGAGCGTGGTCGCGGTAAGCAGTAATAATTTTATCGTCTTTGGTAACTGCACTCATAGTACCTGCTACCACAGCTTCCTGCCCTATGTACAAGTGGCAAAAACCTTTAATCTTTTGCTGTCCGTACAACTGTGCCGATTTCTCTTCAAAACGGCGCATCAACAGCATCTCGTCATACCACCTCACGTAGGTTTCTTTACCAAACTTTGCTTGCGCTTTCTTAGCCATGTTATTTTTTAAAGAATTGCAAAAATAGACTTTTTTACACATTTCAAAAACTCATATTAGGCTCGGCTGCTATATTATACTTTATACCTCCCCCGTTTTGCCTCTATTGGTACAGTTCTCAGTTATAACTTATTGATTATAAAATAATAATGGTGCTGCTACGGCTAATATTCCGTAACTTTACTACTACTATTTAACTAACCACTAAACCGAACTACCGTTATGAAAAATCGTTTACTCTTATTGCTTTGGGCTGCTTTTTCCGTCGTCCAAACAGTGTATGGCCAAAAAACCAATACACCCCCTACTACGCAACAGCAACAACAGCAAGTACAACAGCAACAGCAGAAAAAACCACCTCCATACGTTTTTAAAACAGATTATGATGTGAAGATGAAAGAGGTTGACACAAAGGTGAACAATGCCGTGGGCACTGCACTAACATTGAAAAAAGAACTTGGCGGAAAGCTGGATAAAGTGGATGAGCTGGATGTTAAAATGCAACAGGTAGAGGAAATACTTAACTCGGCTAATTTTAAAATCAGCCTTACCTCAGATTCACTTAAGAAAACACGTTTTTCTGTAGATGAGATTAAAGCCGAAACGGATAAAAAAATTGGAGAGTTGAATGTTACTACCGGAAAGCAGCAAAATTTAATTTGGGCCGCAATGGCGTTGGCTTTTTTACTAAGCTTTGGCTTGGTGTTACTGATGAATAATAAGTTGCGTAAACTGCGTAATACTATTCATCGCCAATCAGAAGATTTTAGCACACGTTTAGCAGCTGAACTGGATAAACAAAGCAAAGCTGCGGGTGAGGAGCTGGTGCAATTTAAAATGCGTATACAAGATGACATAAACCGTGTACGCACTGAAATACGCTCTAACAATGAGGCCACGGCTGCTCAGTTAAATGCAATTATTGAAAGGCTGGACGCTCCAAAAGAGGTGTAATTTTAGTTGATATAAAAATAGACTGAATATTAAACTCAGTCATTTTGTGGGTAACGTTCCGAATGGTTTTACACCATTCGGAACGAATTTTTGCAATAACGGCGGGCTTTACGCCCGTCGGAATTATAAGAAGAACCTATATTTTTTGTGAATCTGTTCTAAAACGTATTAATCGTCAACCTCTAAGTCAGAGAATTTGTATATAGGGTCAATGGGGTCGCCCGGTTTAATGTGGATTAAACTCTTCAGCAAACCATCGCCAAGGTCATACACCCAGCCGTGCAAGTGGGGGCCATCGCCGGTATGCCATGCTTGCTGCACAATAGAAGTTTTTGCAACGTTTTGTGTTTGTTCAATCACATTTAGCTCCACCAGTTTATTCACCCGTCTGTCATCGTTGGGCACACTGTCAATTTCGTCGCGGTGCAGGCGGTACACATCTTTAATGTTTCTAATCCATTTGTTTATAAGGCCGTGGTGCTTGTTAGAAAGCGCAGCCTTAACCCCGCCGCAGCCATAATGGCCGCACACAATTACGTGTTTCACCTTTAGTTCTTCAATGGCAAACTGAAGCCCGCTCATTAAATTCATGTCCGTATTCACTACCATATTGGCAATGTTGCGGTGCACAAATATTTGTCCCGATGCGGTATTGGTAATCTCATTGGCAGGTACCCTGCTGTCTGAGCATCCAATCCAGAAAAAATCAGGTTTTTGGCCTGTTTTCAGGGTCTTAAAAAAGTCAGGGTCGTCGTGTAGTTTATCTTCCGCCCAAGCCTTGTTTTGTAAAAATATCTTATCAATTATATCCATATAGTTTTCTGTGCTTGTTCCTTAAACTTCTTGTGCAATATGTTGTTCGCCTTGCACGTGTGCCCCCTGCCCGGCAATATTGCTTTTATTGTTTTTGTTCCCTTTTTTTTCCTCCTCGCGGCACATTTTCAGGTACGATACCTTCTCCTCCACATAGTTCAAACTGCCTATCACTTCAAGGTCAATCCCTTTGGCAACCGCTGTGCAGCTAAAATCCTCCACCAATTCAATAATATCAGGGTCAATAAAATTAGCGCGCGAAGTATCAATCAACAGGCTGCTGTTGTTGGGTACTTTTGCCAAAATGTCTTTCACACTCTTGATGTTCAAAAAGTACACATCTTTTCTAAAGCGTAGCAGGTAGTTGTTGTTATGACGGGTAAATACTACTGCCTTTTGCATATTGGTACGTATGGTAAATAACATACCTACGCCAATACCAATCATAATACCTATAAGCAAATCGGTAAAAAGTATGGCAACTATGGTAACAAAAAACGGCACGTATTGCATATAGCCTTTTTGGGTAACGCTTTTTATAACCTTTGGCGATGTGAGCTTATATCCCACAAAAAACAGTACGCCTGCCAATGCTGAAAGCGGAATCATGTTTAGCCAAGGGGCAGCAAACAAAACGCTTATAAATAATAATGCGCCATGAAAAACTGCTGAAAAACGGGTTTTCCCTCCGGCATTTACGTTGGCAGAACTGCGCACAATAACTGCAGTAATGGGTAAACCGCCCAACAATGCTGATATGGTATTACCCACACCTTGTGCTACCAACTCACGGTCTTTAGAGGTTATTTTTTTATCAGGGTCAATTTTGTCAACGGCCTCAACACTCAACAGCGATTCTAAACTGGCCACTAAGGCAATTGTCAGCGCAATTTTCCATACGGCAAAATTTCCCAAACTCGAGAAATCGGGAAAGCTAAGGCTGCTGAAAAAATCGCCTACACCGGCACTTACAGGAATATTGGCCAAATGGTTACCATCAAGCACAAAACCTTCAGCCATGCCCGAAAACACAAAGTGGTTAATCATCACACCTGTTAAAACAGCCACCAAAGCCCCGGGTACTAATTGAAAGAATAACCGCTTTTTTAGAGGCTTCAATTCCCAAATCATCAGTATTGCTACTGTTACTACAGTAACAATAATGGCGGCAGGACGGTAGGTGCGTATGGCAAACCAAATGGTGCTAAAGGTGTTGCTGCCATCGGGTTGCTCAAAACTTTCATCACCCTCGTAATCAGCATCATAACCCAATGCGTGCGGAATTTGTTTTAGTATCAGGATGATACCAATAGCTGCCAACATGCCCTTAATTACAGGCGATGGCACATAATCACCAATGGCTCCTGTTTTTAACAGCCCGAAGAGTATTTGCAAAACCCCGGCAATGGCAACTGCCACCAAGAAGACTTCGTAGGTTTTAAGCTCGGTTAATGAGGCAAGCACTATTGATGTGAGCCCCGCAGCAGGGCCACTTACACTTAGGTTTGAGTGGCTGAGCAAGCCTACTACAATACCTCCCACAACGCCCGAAATAATGCCCGACATAAGCGGGGCACCTGATGCAAGGGCGATACCCAAACACAAAGGGAGTGCGACTAAAAACACAACCAAACCGGCAGGTATATCATACCGCAGGTTTTTTTTCCAATCATTAATCGTATCCATCAGCTTTATAAAAAACGTGAATACCGCAAGTTACAACTATTATGCCTAAACAGCATAAACGGTAACCTTTTCTTATAAAGCAATTGAGGGTTAAAGAAGTAATGTGATTTTAAAAAAGGAATGAAAAGGATTATTCCCCGCTCTCAATCTTCCCCTCAATCTTCATTTCGTGTATCAAACTCTTGCCGCTTATTTCTTTCACATAAACGGTAATACGATAGGTGCCCGAGGCTGACGTGTAGCTGCCAATGGCAAAGCTGCTGCCGCCATAAGATTTGGCGCGGTGGGTAATATCAAATTTGGTGCAGGGGTGCTGTGTAAAAAAGTTTTTCAGTATCATTTCAGCTTGGGTTTTGCTATACACACCCTCTCTGCCTTCTACGCTAAAGTCAATGCTAGAGTTAAAGTAACTCGCTACATCCTTTGCATTGTTCGCGCGTATTGCTGTTGCAACACTATCAAAAATGTCAGTTTGGTAGGTAAACGCCGATAAAACGGTTACCAAAACCACTACTGAAATCTTTGCTATGTTTTGTTGTATCCTATTCATAACTTTATTGTTATAAAACCAAAAGTGTGCCAACTATTAAAAATTATTGATTTACAACAAGTTAACCAAATAACTACCCAGTGCCTATGAACAAAATTACAGTTTTAAGCGAGAAAAACTCCATAATACACCAGTTTCTTACGCAGATAAGAGACAAAAATGTACAACAAGACCGCTTGCGGTTTAACCGCAATATGGAAAGGGTAGGCGAGATTATGGCCTACGAAGTAAGCAAATGGCTGGAGTATAAAGACGTTGAAACCGTTACCCCGCTTGCTGTAACGCATACCAAAGTATTGACAAATCCACCGGTAATTGCCAGTGTGTTAAGGGCTGCATTGCCTGTGCAACAAGGCTTAGCAAACTTTTTTGATGAGGCCGACAGGGCTTATATATCGGCGTACCGTAAATACATTGATGAAAACTCATTTGAAGTAGTGGTTGAATACGTGGCTACTCCGCCGCTTGATGAGCGGGTGCTGATTTTTGCCGACCCTATGCTGGCCACGGGAAAATCGATAGCGTTTACCTTAAATGCGCTGATGAGCCGCGGTAAACCCAAACAAATACACATTGTGGTTGTTGTTGCCAGCAGGCAAGGGCTTGCTTTTTTGAGCGAACAATTTCCCGATGCAATTTTTTGGGTGGGAGCAGTGGACGATGAGTTAAATTCGCACGGTTATATTGTACCGGGGCTTGGCGATGCCGGCGACCTTGCCTTTGGCCCGAAATTGTGATGGAACTGAAATACAAACACATTTTTTTTGACCTTGACCACACCTTGTGGGATTTTGAGAAGAACTCACAGGAAACACTGGAGCATTTATACCATCACTATGGTTTAAAGAATTTTGGAGTACAACACCCTGATGATTTTATTGTTGTGTACGAAAAAATAAACCACGCCATGTGGGCACAGTACAACCGTGGTGAGATTGACAAAGCGACACTGCGTGAAAAGCGGTTTACCGATAGTTTTGCTGCTCTTGGTGTTAACAAAGAACACATACCCCAAGGCATTTGGCAGTTATACCTTGATATTTGTCCTACCAAAACAAATGTATTTCCGCATGCATTAGAGGTGTTAGAGTATTTGCACGACCGTTATACGCTTTCAATTATTACCAACGGGTTTGAGGAAACACAGCACCGTAAACTAAGCCACAGCGGGATTGCCCCGTTCATTAACCATGTGCTCACATCAGAATCGATAGGTTTTGCAAAACCCGACCCCCGTATTTTTGAGCACTTGCTCAGCACACACGGGGCAGGCAACCATGAGGCAATAATGATTGGCGACAATATTGAAACCGATATTGGCGGGGCAAAAGCCGCAGGTATCGATCATATTTTCTTTAATCCTGAAAAAATACCTCACAGCCATTTGGTGCAAGCCGAAATTCACAGCCTGCTTCAATTAAAAGATCTCTTATAATTATGAAACTGATAGGCCCTGTAACGTACAAAACTATTTTAGTGCTGTTTGGGCTGTATGTTGTGTTTGGTGCACTAACGCAGTGCGCCAGCTTTAGCATGACAGAAAAGAAGTTGAAGAAAGAGTTTAAGGATGCCCCGCTTCAACCTCAATTGCTTACCTATGAAGTGGATGGTCGCACTATGGGCTATGCTCAGATTGGGGATATAAACAAACCAATGATTGTGTTTGTGCACGGTTCGCCGGGCAGCTGGAATGCCTACATCGATTATTTTAAAGATACGTCACTTACTAACCACGCTTGTTTAGTTTCGGTAGACAGACCGGGCTATGGTAGCAGCGGAGCGGGTGAGGCAGAGCCCTCAATGCAGGCGCAAGCGGCCATGATTGCCCCCATACTGGCTACCAGCAAGTCAAGCCAAAAGCCGGTTTTGGTGGGTCACTCTTTGGGCGGGCCAATTATCGCGCGCATGGCAATGGATTTTCCTACAGCCATGAGTGCGTTGGTGTTTTTGGCTCCCTCTATCGACCCGGCAATGGAAAAGAAAGAGTATTACCGCCATTTTTTAAAACTGGGTGCGGTGCAAGCCATTCTGCCCCCCGAAATGGTAGCTAGTAATCTTGAGTTAATGCCTTTAAAAGGTGAGTTGGATAAAATGATGCCTTTGTGGCAGAATATCCGTGTGCCATGCACCATTATGCACGGCAAAAAAGATATGCTGGTGCCCTATGGCAATGTGCCCTTTTATGAGAAAATGCTTACCAACGTTCCTAAAAAGGAAGTGGTTACGTTTGAAAACGAAAACCACTTTATCCCTTGGACACAATATGATTCTGTTAAAAAGAAACTATTGGAGTATGTGAGGTAATTACGCTTTAGCGGGTTCCCAAAGTTCAATTTTATTGCCTTCGGGGTCCATAATCCAGCCAAACTTGCCCACGCCCTCCATATTCTCGGTTTGCTCCATTACCTGTACGCCCTCGTCGCGTAAAGTTTGCAGCAACCAATCAAGGTTTTCAACCCGCAGGTTAAACATAAATGCGTTGGTAGAGGGTTCAAAGTACTTGGTTTCCTGCTTAAACATCGAAAAAACCGTTGTACCCCTTGTGTCAGGCTTGGGGTCTTCGTCCCAAAAAAACACATGGTACCCATTTTCGCCAAACGATAAGCCAAGATGCTTATCATACCAAGCCGCTAATGCTTTTGTGTCGCGGGCCTTGAAAAAGGCGCCACCAATGCCGGTTACTCGTTTCATAGTAAATTAAAATTATGGGGCAATAAAAGCCAAAGATAGCCGGACGGCGCATCACCCGAAAGGATGATTTTGATAAAATGAGCAAGATAAACCGATTTTAATAGTAGAGAATTACTCAATATCCGTACTCAGCTTGTAGCGGCAAATGCGGCCGTTGCCTTTATCGGCCACGTACACAATTTCTTTAAAATAACTGATGCCGCTGGGCTGGTTAAACTGGAACGGACCTGCACCCTTACCGCCAAACGAGGCAATAATTTGCTTGCGGGTAGGGAAGTTGGCAGGTGGGTTTACACCTTCAATCCCTGCGCGGGTAAATTGGTATATCGAGTCTTTTTTGCTATCGGCTACAAAAATATAGCCCGTAGCATCCGTAGCAATGTAAACGTCGGCAGGATTGCCAAAACGGAAAGATTGGTATAAGAAACGGTTGCTTTTAGAGGTGTCAAAGTTTAGCAACGCCGTATTTTCTCCGTAACTGCGCGAACCCAAATCAGGGTCGAAAGTTTCTTTAATCCATAGCACCCTAAACTCTACCGAAGGATTGGTATCGGCTTGGCAAAGTATAAAATCACGGCTTTTATCCATGCCGAACAAGCGTTGCGGCGGAGCTGCAAACCCTGCAATGGCCGATACACCCAAGCAAGAGCGCAAGCTGGATGTTTGGGGATTAAGTCCGTTAGTGTAACCAATGTTTGCACCGTTGGCGTTAAAAATCAGGATGGTATTATCCGGCCTTGCGGCAGTATTAAAATCGTTTTTAGGCCCTGTGCGAGAAACATACAAGGTATTATCTTCCAACACCGTTAATCCGGAAAACTTCACGGCCACATCATCTGCCCCACGAAATGCAACCTGCTGGCGCGATAAATCAGCAGCGGGATGTATCAAAGTGTCGGTAAAAACAGGACTGCCTGCCCCTGAAGGGTTAATAATATGGTACACCGCAGCCAAATCATAGTCTTGTCCGCCAATGTTTTGGGTAATTCTGCCGGCCACGTACAAATGCAAGCGGCGATCCATTACCACATCCGTTGCGCCGGGTATAGCAATTGTACGGTAGCGGGTACCTTTTTGGTCGAGAACGTGCACGCCCATATCATCCACCACATACACCATTTCATCATAGCCCACATACACATCCACAGGGTTTACAAACCCTGAAAAGAATGGCAGCACGGGTACATACCCTACGTTTTGGGGTACTAATTCGGGGTCAATCTTACCTTGCTCAAAAATCTCGTTGGTGGTATCGTTCTCTTTCTTACCGAAAAAGAAATTACACGACGAGCTTATTACCACGCCGCACAAAAGGGCAATATATAAAGGCTTTTTCACCATTTATTTCAATCGTATTCCCAGCGTCAGGCGGTGTACATTGCCCAAGCGGGTTTTATTGTTTAAGCTGTAATCAATGCTGAATTTACCAAAACGACGGGGCAGCATATAGCCCACACCAATCGGGGGGAAACCGTCTTCGTCCTGCCCTATTTCATATCCTGTGCGGATAAACAGCATATTTTTAATGCCATATTCAAGTCCCAACGCAAGGGTTTCATTATTATCGGCAGGGTGGTTTAGCTGCAACGAGGTGCGCAATACTTGGTTTTTTGCTTTAACAGCATCTATCGAAGCACCTAATCGAAACGTAGTGGGTACAGAAAGAGTCTCAAAATTGGTGATTTCCTGCTCACCTGTATTTTTCAATACGCTCACCTTTCCGCTGGGTTGTACGTTAATACCAAAGTTGGTAAGGGTAACCGCAAAACGCAGGTTGCGTACTTCGCGTATCAGATAATCAAGCCCTAAGTCAAACATTACGTTATTTACCGCCACACCTGCCATTCCTTCGCGGGCGTATTTACCCGTCATACCAAACGTAAAGTTGCTGGTAAGGATACGGGCATACGAAGCACTAATTACAAAACTTGATGGTGAAAACTTTCGTCCCGTTCCAAGCGGTTGGTATTCGGTAGTTTCATCCATCTCGCCCGTATTCAGCGACATTACATTGACACCCCAAAAGGCTTGCTGGCCGCTGCGCATGGCAAATGCACCCCAAGCCATATTTATACCTGCATAGTACAATGTATTGCCTGCTTGCACGTGATACTTTGCAGTATCAATGCGAGATAGAGCAGCAGGGTTCCAATACAAGGCGCTTAAGTCATCAGATACAGAAACAAAGCTTCCGGCCATGCCTGTGCTGCGGGCATCGGGGGCAATTTTTAAAAATTGCATACCGGTGGTGCCGGTGCGCGAATTACCGAACGAGGGCAGCACCTGAGCTTTTAACGAACTGGCTGCTAATGTTGCGAGTATGAGTAATGAAAACCTCATATAAAAAGTGTTGCAAATTACTACCTTTTACATTCTTTGTGATTATGCGGGGGTTAAATTTGATGTTGAGGTAATACAAATGCCCTTGTGAAACGAGGGGCATATTGTTTTTCGCCCTTCCTGTAACCGAAGTGTGGCAAGCGTTAGCGGCTTTTGTAACAAGCATAAGGACATTATGCAATATACCTGACTCATATCATTTCAAATAAACTAACGCTTGTTGTACCTTTGCGGCGTTATTTAGAACGATTACAAATGATAACGACCGATATATGTATAATAGGCGCGGGCCCTGTAGGCTTGTTCGCTGTTTTTGAGGCCGGCTTGCTGAAGCTTCGTTGCCATGTGATGGATGTGTTGCCACAAGTAGGCGGTCAGTTGAGTGAGATTTACCCCAAAAAACCCATTTACGATATTCCCGGCTACCCCAGTATCTTAGCACAAGAGCTGATTGATAACCTGATGGAGCAAATTGCGCCTTTTCATCCCACTTTTACATTGGGAGAAAGGGTTGAAGGACTTGACAAACAAGAAGACGGCACTTTTATAGTAACCACCAACGAGGGAACAAAAGTACACGCCAAAGCAGTTTGTATTGCCGGTGGATTGGGTTGTTTTGAACCCCGTAAACCCGCACTTGCTAACATTGAACAATTTGAAGGCAAGGGCATTACTTACATGATAAAAGACCCCGAAACGTACAGGGGCAAAAAGGTAGTTTTGGCAGGTGGCGGAGACAGTGCCTTGGATTGGGCCATTTACCTTGCCGATGTAGCTTCTGAACTATCGTTGGTACACCGTAACGAAAGCTTTAGGGGTGCACCTGATAGTGCTCAAAAAGTGGCTCAATTGGCTCAGGCTGGTAAAATTAACTTGTATCTAAGCAGTAACATCACAGAGTTGAACGGTAACGGCGTATTAAAAAGCCTCACGATACAAGATAAAGATAAAACCAGCTACCCTGTTGATATTGATTATTTTATCCCATTGTTTGGCCTTAGCCCTAAATTGGGGCCTATTGAGGCTTGGGGACTAAATATTGATAAACAGGCCATTGAGGTGGACACTGAAAAGTTTGAAACTAATGTGCCCGGTGTGTTTGCCATTGGTGATATCAATACCTACCCCGGCAAATTAAAGCTGATACTAAGCGGTTTCCACGAGGCGGCCTTAATGTCGCACGGTGCCTTCCGTTACATGAATCCCGGTAAGGTGTTAAACCTTAAATATACTACCGTAAACGGTATTCAATCTTTTTAAATTTTGATTTGATGATTTATAGATTAGTTGATTGAACAAAGTAGTTTTGTGGACATTAATCTATAAATCAACAAGTCGAAAAATCTGTAATTCAATAAATGAATAGCGAAATAACAGTTTACGTGCTGAACGATAATGGGGAAAAAGAACCCGTTGTTGCTCCCACGGATATGGCTCTTAGCTTGATGGAGGTTTTAAAAGGCAGCGGTTACCCCATTGAGGCTCGGTGTGGAGGCATGGCTCTTTGTGCTACCTGCCACGTTGAGGTGCTGAACGATGTGCCCCTTACTCCAGAAAACGACGATGAAATGGCCATGCTTGATACAGTGCCGAATATTACGCCTACCAGTCGTTTGGGCTGTCAAATAAAAATCACTGAGGAAATGGACGGTTTGGAAGTCCGTATTTTAGGTGACCAGTAATTCTTTCGCGACTACATAACTCATTTACATCGGGAATAAATCCCGATGCTATTGATAGCAACTTAGGGTCTGACCGCATCCCGTCATTCCCAACTTGATTGGGAATCTCTTGTTTCGACCACCCCTAACCCCTCCTTGCCCTATGCGCATACTTCGACAGGCTCAGTATTGATGCCTTGCAAAGGAGGGGAACAACCGCACAAGCTCACCTGCCCAATAGCAGTAGCAGTTACTAAAACTGATTCGGTGTTCAATGGGCAGCGCGTGGTATCCCTCCTAGCTAAGGAGGGACAGAGGGAGGTGTGATTTGCCCCATCCCGATAAATCCTTTGCCAGGCGTTTTAACAGGATTGAAATCCTGTTCTGTTACGATTACTATATTGGTGAGGACTTAAGCCCTCACCAATATGGTAATCTTGGAAACGGTGGATTTTAATCCGCCGGAAAGTTTGAGTAAAAACGTGAACCCGTTATAATAGTTTTTAAACTACATACCAAATGACGTATTTAGAAAATTCACGAATAACAATAGTATAAAAAGCAATACCTAAAATGGTAAATATGCTATTATATTTTCTACTGTTACCAATAAGATAAACCAGTAGCCCAACGGGATAAAAAATCATAAAGCATAGAAAAACAAAGACTATTGCAGCTATCATACCGTCAATAGTATTACCCCCAACTTCCTCCAAAAAAGGGTTCCATGTATAATAAGAAAAGAAAAAGCACCAATACCACCCAAATAAGCCCCAAAAGGATTAGAATAGCATTCACTATTTCATCCTTAGATTTCGATGAAAAGTAAATCAAAACAATAACGGGGTACGTTCCAACAAATGCAGCGATTAACAGTAGTGTTATTTGCAACCATCGCCACTCGTCCAGCCAAATGCGCCCCGCAAGTTGGCTTATCAGCGCACAGGCAGCAAATATTACTTGGTAATATTTGGTAAGCGTTACCTTCCACATAACTTGTGTTTAATTTTTAGAAAAAAAATTAATTGAAACTACTCCAACTAAATAATTGGGGTATTGTAAAGTTTATAAGCCACAAACGTTAGGAACACCCACGCCAATGACATCCCAAAATAAACAAGACTTAGCGATTGCTGCTTTCTGCTTGTGGTGACATATATAATCCCAACAATAGGGAATGTAGCTAAAAATACCAGTAGCATTAGTATCATTAATGCTACCATTACTGAAATATCATTACTTAGAGAGCCGCCAATAAGCGGAATGACAATGCCCCCGATTATAATTGCAGGCACATAATACCTTGCCAGTTGTAGTTTCCACATAATTTTTTATAATTAATGTAATACCATACTTGCTTTGCGCACCCTTTGCCAGTATGCGGCTATTGCTGCTAAAATTAAACAAAACCCGAGAATAAACAGCAGCCAGTTATATTGCGAGGGTACAAATGTTAAGCCTGCTTTCATCAATTCTTCGGTGCCGGGCCATTTCCAGCCGCCGTATTTAGTGCCTGCATACTCAACAAAAGGCCCCATAAAAGTGATTAATATAATACCGCATCCTATTAGCATAGTTCCCCATTCTCGCTTGCGTAAGCGGCGTACTGCACCCTTGTGTTCATACCCAATAATAATTGCCGCCAGTCCTATCATGCTCAATGAAACCAAACACGGGGTAATAACCGGACCGTACCATGCCACAGGGATTAAGAATAGTATATCCCATTCAAAAATGTTCTGCGGCCAACCTAATAGTACGTATAAGAAAACGTAATAAAATATATCCCACACGGCAAAGCAGAACATAAACCAAGCAAACCGAGACAGCTTTGTTTTTGCCAGCATCATGCCCACAGCAATCAGCATCACCACGGTGGCAGCCTCACGACCTAACTCTGTGATGATAATTATGTTTGCCATTTCACGCAGTGGAAATACAAAGCCATCAGGGTAAAGCAAATATCGCAGGTACACCACCACCGCACTCTCTAGAAAGGCCATCGCCACTGCAAAAACAAATGCAATAACGTATTTATTTTTAATTGCCGTATCCATTATTAATCGGGGTTGTTAGGGTGTCAATAGTTTCGGTTCCGGCTAAAGAAATAAAGTACTTGTTGTAATTCAGCCCCTTTAAATATTCATAGTTATTGTGGTCGGTCAAATTCCACGATTGCCAGCCTTTTTGAGCGTATTGTTCATTAAACAAAACCGATTTATTAGTGAATTTCTCGGCCAAGCTATTATACTCCCACGCTTTGTATTGGCGCAACGTCTTTGGGTCGGCGGCAGCCTTGTTCATCCATTCTTCAATCAATGGCAGGTTGCGGTTAGATAGGCGTAGCAAATACTCTATGTCGGGGTCTTCATTTTTTTGTGCCGCTTGTTTAATATTATAGCTGGTAATTACAACGTCCCAATCAACAGGACTGCTGGCAATCAGCACAATAAAAAAGGCGGTAAAATTAACCCGTACTAAATACCAGTTAGGTTTTTTGGTATAAACTTTAACGGCTGTAAATAATAACCCAATTGAAGCAAGTAATAAATAAAAGAAAACCCCCACCCGTTTGTAAGTCAGGCCGTCTTCAATATCAATGTATAAAAGGTTTTTGTAAGCTCCTGTAGCTGTTAGTAAGAGGTTTTGCAGCATCCAAACGAGGGCAAGTACTTGCAAGGTTTTTGCTTTTTCATCAAAATTTAATTTTCCCCTGAAGAAATACAGAATAATACCTACTGCAATTAGTATAGAGAATATTAACGCTCCAATACCCTGATGCACCATTTCCGAATAATTAAGGTTTTGATTGGCACTGACTCCGCCAGCCAAAAATGCAATATCCGAGGAGTTTACCACCAGTAATAGTATGTTTAGCAAGACAAGTAAAAGTGTGCCGGCTTTGTTTTCAACAGTGTTTTTTTCGGCATGCTCTCCCTCTAATGGATGAAGTGGGGCAAGTAGCGGTAACCCCCATTTGGTTTCCTCACGGTCAAGGAATTTAAAACGACGGCCTTTTAGTAGCGCAAACGAAACAAAGATGCCCAGCAAGGCGCACATTACCCAACCAAATGAAATAAAGCTGAAATTAATCTGCTTTAATAATTCGCTAAACGCAGTACTTGATGCACTGTATAGAAGCACAAACAATATAAATATGCAAATAATAATAATGTACACAAACCCGTACGAACTTGTTTTTTTGCCCGTTGCTCGTCGTTTGTTTTCAGCAGCTATGTGATTTTGCCTGAAGAAATTGGGTACTGATAATGGGACTGCTAGACTGCTTTGTATAAAGTTAAGCACTGCTGATGCTCTTGCATTGCTACTGTAGCCCGCTATTAATAACAGCGAAAATAAAACTGCTACCCATGCCACCACACTGCCATACAACACTATGCTGCAAAGCGATACTGCTAGGGCAGCGATGCTTAACCACCAGCGTTTGTTAGTTATATTCTTAGGGTTGCTCAGTAGCAAGCCTGCCACTACAAAAAGGGTATATACTAAATAATTAAGTCCTGCCGCCTGTTTATAGAACAGGTATGCAAACAACACTCCGCCAACTATTATAAACCAATCTTTTGTTTTCATGTTACTTATAAATAACTGTTATTTTATGTTTCTTATCGTTTCTCTTACATCCAAAAAGAAATTGCTTCCGCCTTCATTTATCAGGATGAACGTTTTTGTGGGGTCGCCAAAGAATGGGCTAAGTGTATAGGATAGTTGTGCTCCAATCAACGCAAACATTACAGCCCAAGCCATCAGAAACCACTGCGCTTTTTGCTTATTGTTAGTTGCAGGCATAATCAAGTGCCCGCCTTCGTCAGTGGTTACTTGCAGCTTAGGCCATGCGGTACTTATTATTTCACCCATTTGCGCGTAGAAAAGCCTGATGCCTATAAATCCTGCAATGCCAAACACCACAATGTTTATGAATTTATAAAACTCATACCCGTTGGTTGTAATTAAGAAAAAGAAGGTAACCGGTGCAAAGGCCGCCAATACTAAACTAATGTAGGTAAGGCTTAACAGTAGTAGCCCCATCAGTTGTTTTAAACCCTGTCGAATGCCCAAGTAGGATAAGAACATATACAGGGTAGGGAAACAGATAGCCGCCGTGAGTAAAAACAGGAGGGGTAATTTGATGGCCGATACCGCCGCCTGCAAGGCATCGTAGCGGGCACCAATTAAAAGACCGTAGCCCACCATCAGGCCGAGGCATAGGGTGAACAGGGCTGTAAACTCCTTGGTGGTCAAGCCTTCGCCAAGTGTACGGCCTACTACTTCGTCTTTGTTCCGAAGCAGTTGTTGCAATGTGGATGAGATACTCATTATCATTTTTTTATTTTTAAAAAGTACTTTGAAATACAAAGTGTAGATGCAAAAAAAATTAGTCTATATTTTTTATAAAATTTTCAAGACTGTCAAGGTGGTTTCTAAACGCCTTTTGGCCGTCTTGGGTGGCGGCATAAGTGGTATTAGTTTTTTTACCTATAAAACCCTTTTGCACGCTTACGTAGCCGGCTTTTTCAAGCGCAGTAATGTGGCTGGCAAGATTGCCGTCGGTAACATCCAGCATTTCCTTCAACGTGTTAAAGTCAACGCTGCTGTTCACCATCAGCACGCTCATTATTGCCAGCCGTGTGCGGTTCTCAAACGCCTTATCAAATCCGTTAAGTAGTGGTTTCATCCTTTACGGTCATACTTATACCACATCACCAAACCATATACAATGTGCATCAGGCCAAAACCTACCGCCCAAAACTCAAGTCCGTAGCCTACATTAAACATAGCTACCAAACCCAACACAATTTCGGTGATGCCCAAATAGCGCATTTCGTCAAGCGTGTATTTGCTTGCATTTAGCAGCGCCAATCCGTAAAATACTAATGTAGCAGGGGCAACCAATCCATATTCGTTATGGTACAAAAGTGCCAGGCAAAAAATGCCCCCCGCACCCAACGGCAACAACATATTTATAAACAGCCGTTTTGTGGTGGCATCCCAAATCTTTTGCTTGCTCTTTGTTGCTTTTCTTAGGGTAAAAAATGTGGCTGATGCTATGGCAAGTGCCAATGTTATTGCACCAATCAGCAACAGGTTGGTAATTACCCGCTTTTCAAGCTCAACCTCAATAAAAGCATACGATTCAAATGTAGAACGAAGCCCTTCCTTGCTAAGGTAGAAGTGTGTGAAAATGGCAGAGCCAATTCCGCATACCCCCGCAGCAACCCCTGACATTCCGCTGAGTGATAAGAATCGCGAAGAGCGATCCATCAACTGGCGTATCTCTTTCAGGTCGTTTAATTGATTTTCTTTATTGCTCATTTAAAAAGCACTTTGTAATGCAAAGTAAATGATGAAGGATTAAATAAACAAGCTATTTTTTTGATTTGGATGACAAAACCGATTATGATGGTAGAGGATTATCTTTGATAAACGCTTTGTTTGTATGGACTTTAACCTTGAAAAATCGCTGCAATTATTAGAGCGCACTCCCGCTGTGCTAAAGTTACTGTTAAACGGATTAGACGATGATTGGACAAAAAATAATGAGGGCGGAGATACATGGAGCCCGTTTGATGTGGTGGGACATTTGCTGCACGGTGAGATTACCGATTGGATACCGCGTTTGGAAAAAATATTGAACGAAAACGGCGATAAAAACTTTGTTCCGTTTGACCGTTTTGCCCAGTTTAAAGAGAGCGAGGGCAAAACCCTTACACAAGTACTGGATGAATTTGTTGCAGCACGAGCACATAACCTTGCTATTCTAAAAAGTAAAAATATAACAGTTGCAGATTATCAGAAAATGGGTGTACACCCTGTATTTGGTAACGTTACGCTTGAGCAATTGCTTAGTACTTGGACAGTGCACGATTTATCTCATATAAATCAAATTACAAGGGTGATGGCTAAGCAATACCGTACTGCTACAGGCCCTTGGATAGAATATCTGAATGTATTGAACGACCGAATGAGCTGAGTTTTAACTTTTTGGTTGTTTATTTTAACATTTTATTTTATTATATTCGTAATAGAGAGTTTTACGCCTTCCCCAATCACAGTTGCTATTATGAAGAATACTGAACCTATCAAGGCCGAAGGCTTGGGAGAAACTCCTGCCAATAGTCTGCTTGTTACACTTTTAGATTCTTTCTTGGGAATAGTTTTTTTGATTGATGCCAAAACAGGGGAAACAATATATAGCAGCATGCACCCTGCGGAATGGCTGGGGTATGCACAAAAGAAAAATATTGATAAGCAATCGTTTGTAGAGGCTGATTTTTTACATCCCGATGATTTGGAGGAATACAGGGCACGGGCCGAGATAATCAGGAATTTGCCGGCCGGCCAGAGATATGAAGTAAACGAGCGGTATAAACACGCAGCCGGCGGTTACCGATGGTTTTCTACTGCATATATAGTGTATGAGACCAATGCCGATGGAAGCCCTAAAACACTTATGCGCCTATCGTATGATATTAGTGAGCGGGAATACCAGCGCAGGGAAATGGAGAAACTGGCGCTGATAGCTCAAAAAACAACCAACGCGATAATTATTACCAACAGCAACCTTAAGATTACTTGGATTAACGACGGCTATACGCACCTTACCGGTTATACATTGGCTGAGGTAAAGGGAAAACGGGCCAGCGATTTATTGGCTGAACATGAAAGCAATACCGAGGCTGTGAAACGCATTAATGAGTGTGTAGCAACAGGGACTAGTTTTGTTGAAGAGTTGGGCGGATATACAAAAACAGGTGAGGAGTATTGGATGCGTATTAATGCCGACCCAATACCGAGTCCTGATGGCAAGGTGGACAGTTTTATTGCTATTGGCCAAAACATTACTGAGCTGAAAAAGAATAGCGAGGAATTAATAAAATCGAACAATCGGCTTAAACATTACGCGTTTTTTACTTCGCATCAACTACGGTCGCCGGTTGCCGATATCCTTTCGATATTAGATGTGGTTGATTACGAACATCCTGAAAACCCTGATAACAGACGTTTGCTGAACGATTTAAAAACGGTTTCGGTAAAGTTAGACGGGGTAATACACGACTTAAACAAGATTGTAGCTGCGGATAGGGTAAGGTATGCTGATGAAAACCGCAAAAACCATCCGTTGGAGAGTATAATGCTGGTGGATGACGACCGGGTGTTTAATAACATTACCACCATGATTTTGCGGAAACTGAACCCACAGCTTACCATTTTAAGCTATACACACGCGGCAAATGCTCTTGAAACACTAAAAGCTGCCAAAACCCCCGATGCGGTTTTTTTGGATATTAATATGCCCGATATGAACGGTTGGGAATTTTTAAACCGCTTGGAAGAATTGGGAATTAATGTGCCGGTGTATATGCTTACCTCATCTATTGACCCTGAAGACATACAAAAGGCAAAAGCCTACGGGCACGTAAAGGGTTATTTTACAAAACCCCTTACCAAAAGCGTGCTCACCAAGTACTTTGCCTTCTAAGCCCGTTTTAAGCTACAAAGGCACCAAGACGAAGATGTCTTGATGCCTTTGAGTTAGTCCGCAGTATTGACTAGAATTAGTCAGCTTTTTTGCGGTTAAACAATTGGTTTTTGTCCACCACTTCTACAATATCACCGTCTTTCAACGTTTTAGATACAGCGCTGTAAGGGCCGGTAATAATCTTATCACCGGGTTTCACGCCTTCTAAAATTTGTATGTATTTACTGTCTTGTATACCGGTTTTCACCTCTACCATTACCACTTTACCGTTCTCAATTTTAAATACTACTTCTTTTTTGTCGTCCTTAGCATCTTCGTCTTTTTTAGCTTTCGCGTCAGAATTGCTTTCGGCGTTGTCTTCTTCACCCGGTGGTGGTTCTTCGCCCTTATTTTCATCGTCAGCTTTATCTTTATCACCGTTGTTCTTTTTGTCTTTAGAACGGGTAGTAACTGACTCAATAGGAATGCTCAATACTTTATGTTGAATATCGGTTTGAATATCTGCTGTGCCTGACATACCGGGGCGGAATGGCGATAGTTTATTGCTCAATCCTTTCATAAGGTCGGCATACGATTCACGCAAAATGCGAACCTTCACCTCAAAGTTGGTTACTTGGTCGGTGCTGGTAACACTGGTAGATGAAGTAGCCGAGTTAGCCACTTCTTTTACAATGCCTTTAAACTTCTTGCCGGGGTAAGCATCCACCTCCACAATAGCCGTGTCTCCCAATGATACGCGGATAATGTCGTTCTCACTCACATCTACTTTCATCTCCATTTGTGTCAAATCAGCAATACGCAACAACTCTGTTCCTGCCATTGTTGCCGTTCCAACCACGCGTTCACCTTTTTTCACATTCAGCTTAGAAATAACACCGTCCATAGTAGCAAAAATCTCAGTACGTAACAGGTTCTTGCTGCTTTGGCTCAACAATGCTTCCGAAGCATCAATATTGTACTTAGCCGCCTCTACACTTGCTTTTGCAGCTTCAATTTCGCGCACGGCAGCTTGGTAGGTGCTTTGGCTTATTTCAAACTCAGCGTCAGAAATCACCTTATCATCGTGCAGTTTTTTGTTACGCTTATAAGAAGGTTCAATTTCCGATTTCAGCCTTGCCTCTTGCTGTGCCAAACGGGCCTTCGCGTTTTCGTAGTTTGCGCGGGCATTGTTTAGGTTTGCACGGCTACGCGATTCATCGCTTTGCAAAAGGTCGGGGTTAATACGAACCAACAATTGACCTTTCTTAACACTATCCCCTTCGTTCACAAACAAGTCAACAATTTCACCCGATACCTCGGGGGCAATTTTAACCTCAACTTCAGGCTGTATTTTACCGTTAGAGCTTACAATTTCAGTAATGTCCCTCTTTTCGGCTGCTTCAGCAGAAACCTTTTGGTGGCTTTCTTTATTGCCGAATACAACCATCATAATACCTATGGCTACTACAAAAATCAGTACCCAGTAGTACCATGCCATTTTAAATTTCTTTTTCATGTATTGCTAAGTGTGTAGGTTATTGGTTGGTGATTTTTCCGGTGTTATAAAACTCAATGGTTTTCATGCGGAATAACAATTCGTATTTTGCCTGTACCATGTTGGTTTCAGCACGAGCAAGGTTATTTTTTATCAATGCAAACTCGGCAAAGTTCATCAAACCTGCTTCGTTGCGTGCATTGGCAAACTCAAAGCTCTTTTGCTGTGCTTCAATGTTTTCTTTTGATGAGGTATATTTAGCCTTTGCAGCCTCGTATTGCGTAACGGCAGTAGTTACATCCCTGTACACCGTATTTTCGGCCTGCTTTTTATTCAGATCGGCAATCTGTATGCTGTTTTTTGCATTGTCGATAGCGTTGTTCACTTGCCATCCGCTAAATATCGGGATGCTCATACTTATCCCAACAAACTTACCTAAGTTATCACTTAACTGCTGGCCAAAAGGCGTTACCGAAGCAGTGGTAGGAATTGCATAAGGGGCAATAACCGGAGTACCGTTAAGGTCGGTGTACAGCTCGCGGGTACCAATGGTGGTATAACCGCCGTAGCTTTTAAACGATTCTGAATATACCGAGCTGATAGAGCCGCTAAGCGAAATACGGGGGCTGCGACCACCCAGTGCCACTTTGTGTGCATACAAAGAGCTATTTACACGGTATTGTGCCGCTCTTATTTCAGGCGCCGTTTGCGAAAAATTTTCATAAATGGTTTGCGGGCTGAATACAGGCAGATTTTCAAAATCTTGGGTAATGGTAGGCTTCACAACTTTATCGCCGGGTGCAGGTTGGTACATCATCAACTGCCACAAATTAAGGTACGATAGCTCCAACTGGTTTTGTGCATTTACCAGTGTAAGATTCTCGCTGCTTAATTGGGCTTTTATGTCAAGTACAGTATTTATCGGCTGTCTTCCGGCATCCACTAATTTCTGTGCTCTATCTAATTGCTGTTGGGTAGTTTGCATTTGCACGCGGCTCACCTCCACAATTTCTTCGTTCAGCACCACTTGCAAAAAAGCAGCGGCAATATTCAGGGCTACAGTGTTTCGGGTAGCTTCTAAATCCTGCTTGGCAGCCTTTAGTGTTGCATCGCTTTGCTTAATGGTATTTTGGTTTTGCAACCCGCTAAACAAAGTAACATTACCGCTAATGCTAAAGTTGTTACTGCGTATTTGTTGCACGGCAAATGTGTTTGTAAAAGGGTCGATAGAACGACCGAAGTTATAGTTGTTTGATGCGTTGGCATTAATGCTTGGCAACAACGATAATTTACTTTGCAACAAGTTATTGGTAGCCGTACTCAGTTGAGCTTGGCTTTGCTGTACGCTTATGTTGTTTTTAAGCGCGTGGTTTATGCAATCTTCCAGTGTCCAGTTGGTTTGGGCTCCGGCTTGCAATGATGCGCATAATAGCAGCGCAACTATTAAATACAGTTTGTTTTTCATGGTACTGATTAAAAAACAAAACAATATTATTGTGTAAAGTTAAGGCCGACAGGTTTTTCTCGATAAATAAGACAAATGTTTCGGTATAATACCCCACAACTGATGCCATGGCTTATGCCTGCTATTACCTGGAGGATGCCGCAGGAGGGTAAAAGTATTTACCTTACGTTTGATGACGGCCCTCATCCCGAGATTACTGAATGGGTGATGGATGAACTTGAAAAACACAATGCCAAGGCCACTTTTTTCTGTGTGGGCGATAACGTGCGCAAATTTCCTGAAACGTTTGATAACTTGTTGCAGCGCGGCCACCGCATAGGTAACCATACCCACAACCACTTGAACGGCTGGGCTACCGATAACTCTACCTACTTAAGCAATATTGAACAGTGTGATGAGTACACAAACAGCAATCTTTTCAGACCGCCTTACGGAAAAATAGGGTTGCGCCAGTTTAGGGCGGTACGCAAAAAGTACCGGATTATATATTGGTCGATACTTTCGCGTGATTTTGAGGCCACTTTGAATGTTGAAGAAAGCTTGGCTTATATGCTTGAACATACTACTGACGGTTCCATCGTGCTTTTTCACGATAGTGTGAAGGCGGAAAAAAACATGAAAGAATTGCTGCCCCGCTTTTTACAGCACTTCTCACAACAAGGGTATAGTTTCGTTACTCTGTAATCACTCGTAGCTTATTTTCGTCTACCCATAATTACCAAATGCACGGAGCTGTTTCCGTTTGCCATTGTGTAAGGTATCCGCTCAACGGCTGTTATTGCAAAACCGTTTTGTTTCAACAAACCAGTCAAATAGGTTTCGTCATAATAGTAAACATACATTTTATGCTCTCCTTTGCTATCTGTCCCCCACCCCGAAGCAGCATAATCCCCTTCAATAGCACTCACATACAAAACCCCATCGGGCAGTAACAAACTTACACAGTTTTTAAACAAGCGTTCGCAATCGGTTTTCTCCAAATACGGCAGGCAAAAACCGCACACAACACCTTGGTACTTTTGGCTAATGCTGCCAATATCCCTGCAATCCATCACACTCACATTTGCCGGCGGATTGTTTTGCTTGGCCAATGCTGCCATAGCCGGCGAAGCGTCAATAGCATCAATGGTGTACTCGGGTCTTTTTTCAAGTAAGTATTTTGTAATATTTCCCGGGCCGCAACCTATTTCAAAAATCCGGGCGGCAGGCAGTTCTACCAAGTTACAAAACCTGTCGTACGTGCCGTTATACAAATCCAAGTACATAAACTTTTCTTGGTAAGCGTCGGCTAACTTGTCCCAGCTTTCAAGCGTAGTAGTATATCTTTCTGACATTAATGTAAATGTACTTCAAACCGCTTGACGATGCACGCATATTTTATACCTTGCATTGACTAAATCCTAACGAATGCAAAACGAAATTGTCTCTTTTAGAGTTTTCCCGCTCGACCCTGCTGACCAAGTAATATCTATCGGTATTGTACAATTAGACAGAGAGAACTTTGTCGCTCAATTTTCAGTTGCCGTTAGTGGCGAAACAAGCTTTATGCCACCCGCACAGTGTGGTTTAGGTAGCCTTGTATATATTGAAGTTGGGTATGACGGCAACCTGAACGGATTGTTTTCGGGCAGGGTAACTGAAGTGGAATTAAATAGCAGCGAATCGCTTGGCTTTTATTACACTTATAAATGTGTGACGGATAGGAACAAAGAGCTAATGAAAGCTACAAGTATGGAGTTTAAGCCAGAATTAGGGGTGAATGTGTTGGGTATTAACTTAAGCTATAACGGCACAAAAACTACCGGAAGCATAAAACTACAGGGCAATACTGACGTTTGGTGCGATTATGAGATTGATTTTAGCGGGGTTGGGGAAGTGTTTGAAAAAAGTAAAGTGAGCCGTGTACGCCATATTGTGGCGGATGCAATTTGGACCACTGAAGTATTTATTGACGCTGAAATACCTAGCGACGACACTAGTAAAGTTGTTTTACAAACCCCCAAGGGCAATAGTATTATACTTGATGATACTACAAATAGCATTGTATTGAAAGATACAGCAGGAAATAAGATAAAAATGGGAGTGGGAGGTATTGAAATAACATCGGGCGACGGTATAAACACCAATGCAGAGTATATTAAACAGGTTTCTAAAGGCAAGCAGATCATCAAAGCCGAAGGGGAACTTAGGTTAGAAGGAAATATTATAAATCTTAATTAAAACCAGTATGCGTCCTGCTGCACGAGAAGAAGATTTGCACGTTTGCCCTATGACTGAGAAAACCTCAAAAGGTGATTATCCGCATAGGGGTGGTACTATTTTAGCGCCGTGTTCACCCAATGTTTTTATTAGCGGCAAACCTGCTGCCCGTGCGGGCGATAAGTTGTTTTGCCGAGGCCATGAAAACAATATTGCAGGCGGCTCAGGAACGGTGATGATTAATGGTCGTCCCGCTGCGCGCGCCGGCGACCCTACAACCCATGGCGGCTGGATTGACAGCGGTGCCCCTACGGTAAATATTGGGTAGTTTTTCGGTTTTGCGTCTTTTTCGTGCCCTTGTTATCTATTGGGTGTTAAACAAATTTTATAACCCCTTAAATAATTTTCAGGTATGAAAAACAACGATGTGATTTTGAAAAACGACGACTGCTGCGACGATAACACTTGTTGCGGTACAATTACCGTAATTGGCTGCGGAACTTCGGGTTGCTGCTAACGCCCCATTAAAATAACATTTTCAAAAGGGTTGCCTCAAAAGAGGGCAACCCTTTTTTATTCCCCCTGCGTCTTTTCATTGCTACGTTTATCTATTGGGTATTAAACATATTTATTAACCACTAAAATCATTAGTACGTATGAAAAACAACAGATTCAAAAGGCTTCTTATGGCCGCCCTGTTTTTGTTTACCGGCTTTGTAATTGCGGAGGCACAAAACGTGGTAAAGGAAAATGCTCCTAAAAACATGGAAATGCAGGTCTTTGCATCCAATGCAAGTGCGCCGGTAATGCTCCAAAAATTTTGCCCAGAACCCGCACAAACGGATTACTGTAACGTAAAAATTACCTGTGGCAAAACAGCTGAAGCATACAGTGTAAATTGCAGTAACAGCGAAGAGTGTGATATTTCCTGCTGTTATGAAAATTGCTGCATCGAGGATTGCTGTGACATTTACTGTGATGATGTGTGTTGTGAAGAAGGCGAGTGTATTGAAAGATGCATTGCCGCGGGTTGTATTGATTGAGTTTTACCCCTCCGTGCTGCACTATTTGGTGTAACAGGTTCCCCCGTTTACGGGGGAACGCACGGAAGCTTACACGCAGTATTGAGCGTGATACCTGCTCGATTTGGGTGTGCATTCCAAAATATTTCCGTACTTATCGTGGTCTATTTGGCAGCATTGTGTCAGCAATTCTTTTAGCTTGGTTTTGCCGCGCTGCACTCGAGATTTAGCTCCTGAGTATGAGATGTTCAGCTTTTTTGCCAGTTCAAGCTGAGATAAGTCTTCAAGCTCCGCTAACCGGATCGCTGCGCTATACTTTTCAGGTAGCGCATTAATAAACCTCCCTATACAATCTTCAAGTCCGTTAGCAGGTAGCACGGGTTCGATTGCCTCTTCCGTCTCTTCGGTGGCCGGCTGAAACTTGTTTTTTGAATTGAAATACCGGTTGGTTTCGTTGCGGGCTATGCTAAAAAGCCATTGCAACAGCTTATCGGGGTTTTTCAAACTCTCAATTTTTGTAAACGCCTTCACAAACACCTCCTGCACAATGTCGTTGGTTTCATCGTTATCCTTCACCAACGAGAACACATAGCCCTCAATCCGTTGTTTGTGCAACGGCCATTGTGCTATCAATTCGTTTTTAGTTTCCATACTTCTGTTAGGTATTGATGAAAGGGGTGCGAAAAAGACGCAAAAAATTTTACTTTCGGGCTCAAGTTTTATGCCAGCGTTTAGAAGAACGACTTATTATCATGTCAGATTTAATTACTGAATACATCCTACGCATAATTGCTGTTCTTTTTTTGGGCGCAGCCGGTATTGCTATCGTGCTGCTATTTATTAGTATTTTGTTTGATACCTATTTCAAATATTTGAATTATTACATATACGATATTACAGGGGTTTCTATAAGTGCTTTTTTTGAGTTTAACTTGTTTCCGCTCCCCGAAGAAAAGGCATCAATAATATTCCGACATTCTTCTTTTTATAGGAATCTAAGCCATTATCAGCAACGAAAATTCGGGTGCAGGGTGCGGAAATTTATCAGCAAGAAACACTTTATCGGACGCGGGGGATTTGCCATTACCGAAGACATTGAATTATTAATAGCCTCACAGGCAGTAACGCTTAGCTTTGGCATGAGCGATTATCTTTTGTCAGGTTTTGAAAAAATATTTGTGTATCCGCAGGAGTATACCTCTAAGATAACAGGCAAACACCACAAAGGAGAGGTAAACCCGGGCGGGGCTATTGTATTGTCGTGGAATAACTTTATCGAAGGTATTGATGACGAAAATGACAACTACAACTTAGGCCTGCATGAGTTTGCACACGCATACTTTTTACAAGCCCAACAAGACGGGGTACACGGTGAGGTGTGTATGGTAAGCCGACTTAACCGTTGGTATAGCCTTTACAATAACCAAGATTACAGGCAGGAACTCCAAGCCCACGATGCCCTGCGTGAATATGCGTTTACCAATTACCTTGAGTTTTTTGCCGTATCGGTTGAGTATTTTTTTGAAACCCCTGAAACCTTTAAGCAAAATGCACCCTATTTATATGGTTTACTTGCCGAAATGCTCAACCAAAACCCTTTAAAGGCAAGAAGGTAAATTACTCCTTTACCCGCTCACGGATATTTTCAAAAGAGTCATTCACCAACAATTTACCATCTTCAAAAACAGTATGTAATTGGTCTTGCAAGTGGGGTAATTCTTCTTCCCTTACGGTTTTATAGCCGTCATCGGTAAGCACCAGTTTTAACCTGCCTGCTTTTGATTTTTTAAACGACAGGGTAATGTTGCCGTTAGCGTCCAACTCCATTGGCCGTTTTTGCACATCCACCGCCTTGTCTCCCACCTCGGCATACGAGCATTTAAAGGCAAACTTTTGGGTATCGCGGTCAAGTTTTTGCAACAGCGCACCGCCCATGCCCAACACAAGGTTTTCAGCACCTATGCCGTGTTGTTTCAAGGCGGCATATATTTCTTTTATCGAGTCGTAATTAATACCGTCGCCTTGTATCACCCTTACTTGTTGGGGCAATACTTTGTAGCCCTTGCTGTTTATGGTGTACCCGAATTTATCCATCAAAATAGCAAACACACGGGTAAGGGTAGCCACAGGGTCGCCGCTATCGGGACGGATTACCAGCGTACCTTCGCGGGCAAGTACCATCTCTTTCAACTCCGTACCCCAATACTCGGCACACGCCCTGAAAATATCAAACGAATCAGACACACAAGCTACTATCCCTGTAGGAAAGGTTGTTAAAACGTGTTTAAAGATGTCTAATTCACCTTCTTCACCCAACAACGTGCAAATGGAATGTTCCGTAGCAGGGATGGACATACCGTACACTTTTTGGGTGTTGTAATACCGCTGTGCAAACACACTACCCATCAGGGTATCACTGCCCATAAAGTTTAGCAGGTGGGCTGCTCCGCCCAATCCGGCACTTTCTACCGAACTCACCCCTCGAAAGCCGAAATCATTCAACACAAAATCAATCCCTGCCTTTGCGGCATCGTCTGCCGTTTCGGTGTAGTATTGCTCCACCACCTTGCGTATTTGGTGCGATAACGTGGCTACCGTGCTGGGGTACCATACCTGCACCAATAATGTTTCTAAAAAGTTGGGCAGCCAAAAGCATTCAGGATCGGTGTTTTCAATTGTCATCATCACATTGCTTACAGGCACGTTACTGCCTTCGGGCACGGCTTTTATATGCACGGGCAAGTGGCCGTTGTGTTTTTGCACGATGTAATCAAACTTGCTGCGGTCAAACACATCAGCGCGACCAAAAACACCTTGTAACACCTTTTCGGCAGCGTCGATTTTTTCGGTAGTAATTACTTCCCCTTCAAGGTATTGTTTGATGAAATATTGCAGACCGAAAAACACCGTTTGGGGAAACAATCCGCCCCTGCTTTCAAAATAAGAATATACTTTGCTTGTACCGGGATAATATAGTTTGTGGTGCGAGTATTTGTAGGCATCGGCCAACAGCACCAAATTTTCTTGTGTTGTCATTATGGTTGGTTTCTTAACTTTTTAATCGTTGGGTAAACTCCCCTCCTTGTGGGGTTTGTGGGTTGAAAAGGAGGGGTTGGGGGAGGTGTCAAACCGCCAAATTTTGCAAGAGCATAGTTACCAAAACCGTATGTTCAGCAGTTATTTCCTTGCGCTCAATCATTGTTTTTAAGTCTTCTATGGCAAACCACTGCACGGCTTCAATATCATCCGCTGCTTGGGGCTGGCCGTAAACGTGGTGGGTTTTGTACAACAGCGTGATAATCTTATCCTCTTCGCTACGGTAGCGCCAATCGTCAATTTTTGCAGAGCCTACGTAGGTCATTGCTCCGGTTTCTATGCTGCCGCATTCCTCTATTAACTCGCGACGGGCAGAAGCCTCGTACGAATCGTCGGTAGGGTCGGTAAACCCGCCCGGGAAGCGCCATTGGGCAGTTCCGTGTTTGCGGCCCAGTAATACTTGGCGGTTATCGCCTGAAAGTACTGCAATATCTACCGTGGTATACGTTTTAGGAAAAGTGTTTTGCAGGGCATAATTTACCCCCAGCCTAAAATCAACCGAGCCTAACACTTTGTCGGCCTCATCCTGGCGGATGGTGGTTGAAGAGTATTGGCCTGCGGGTGGCAACTCTTTTACTTCTAATTTGCCAGTGTAGTAGGGGATAAAACTATCACGACTGCCATACAGCACAAAATGCTCGTGCGGAAAGGCAGAGAGTAATAAATTATCAAGGTTTTTGCTCCACACCTCGTCAGAGGGGTGGTCGGATAGGGGAAGCACTACCATATCGGGCAAGTACTGACGAAGCATTTTTTCGCGGGTATAAAAGTCAAACGGGTTGCGTTTGCTGCCTTTAATAGCGGTGATACCCACAACTGATACTATTTTGTTGTGCGACGAACGGATGTCGTCAATCAACGTTCGATGCCCTTGGTGCAGGTAGGGCGTTTGAAAACGGGCGACAATTACTCCTGTTGTTTTCATTTTGTGTAATTAATACGCAAATATACAATACAATGTTCATTCCTCACTTATAGACGTTAATAAATAAACCAAAATAAATATAACTACCTGAAAAACAGCCTTGAATAAAAACAACAAATGTTATTTCCATACCTCTTGCCTGTTGCAAACAACAGTTGAGAGATTACATATTGTAGAAAGCTTAAATTGCCAATGATGAATCTTTTTAAAAAATTATTTGGGGGAAAACATAGTAAAGGAGTGGTGGGAAGTTTTGAAAGAGACGATGAAATGAGTGCTTTAGTAAAAATGTATCAGCGTAAAACCACGTTGCTGCGTCCTCATAAATCAAAAACAACTTTATCATTTACTGAAAGTAAGTTTGGCGGAGAGGCGAATATGACAGGGTTTGATAGCTATCCTTGTTGCCCCTCCTGCGGTGCCCCCTTAAATTTTGTATTGCAGCTATACAAAGATGATTTACCTGAGCATTACTTCCCTGAAAATAAGAACTTATTTCAAGTTTTTCGGTGTCAAAACTTTAAATGTCCGGATGCCTATTCAGAAAAAAGTGATTTAAAAACGATTGTTTATTATTTCAATTATAAAGGAGGGAGTAACAGGATACTCGCAAAGAAACCACTGCAAGCAACAGATACCGAAGAAGAAGCTACGGAATGTTATTTTAAACTTTTTGTAACAGACGATGTTCCCGACCACGCAGATTGCTGGGCTAAGGAAATTAATGACATCGAAAAAAAATACGGTTACGAGGCAACCGAAAAATATCATCCCGTTATTGGAACTAAGTCAGGCGGATATCCCAGTTGGCAGCAATATCCCCAATACCCTGTGTGTAATTGCGGCAAAACGAAGGATTTCTTTTTCCAGCTTTCAAGCGAAGATGTAGAGGACGGTGTGAAATACCCTCCAAGCGATTTAAATTGGTCTGCTCACAAAATAATGATAGGTGATTTGGGAAACATATATTTTTTTGTTTGCAAATCGTGTGGCTATGAATCAATTGAAACAAATTGGGATTGTGGCTAAACAATTTCTTAATAAAAAAAGAACACTACTGTATTGTCAAACACTCCCAAACCAAGAGATGTGAGACATTAAATATTGCTTAATTTAATATGTAACAACCTATTATAACCAAGCAGCCATCTCGTTTTGCACTTTTTGGGCTTCTTCGCGGGCTTTTTCAGCAAAATCTTCCCCATTTGATGCATAAATCACTGCCCGTGAAGAGTTAACCAATAGCCCAACATCGCCGTTTATGCCGTATTGTGAAACATCGGCCAAACTACCGCCTTGTGCGCCTACACCGGGTACCAGTAAAAAGTTGTCGGGTACAATTTGGCGTACGTGCTGTAATTGGGCAGTGCGGGTAGCACCCACCACAAACATCAGGTTATCAGGAGTGCCCCATGTTTGGGCGGTTTCCATTACGTGTTGGTACAGGGGCTTCTCTGCCGACTGTAAATGCTGAAAATCATTGCTCCCCTCGTTAGAGGTTAGCCCTAATAAAATTGTCCATTTATCGGTAAACTCTAAAAACGGTTTCACGCTGTCGTGCCCCATATAAGGAGCCACCGTTACCGAGTCGAAATTCATCGTGTCGAAAAAAGTGCGGGCATACATGGCACTGGTATTGCCAATATCGCCGCGTTTAGCATCGGCAATGGTAAAAATTCCTTGGGGAATCAGTTTCAGGGTTTCTTCCATTATTTCCCAGCCTTTTGGGCCCATCCACTCGTAAAAAGCGGTATTGATTTTATACGCTACGGTATAGGGGGCAGTAGCTTCAATAATTTGGCGGTTGAACTCAAGCACGGGGTTAGCATGGCTGTGCAAGTGGGCTGGGATTTTCTTTAAATCCGTATCAAGTCCTACGCACAGGTAGCTTTTTTTGGCTCTTATTTGGGAAACTAACTCTTGTTTTTTCACGGTTGATTATTTCTGCCCGATGGCATTATAGTGCAAAGGTTGTGTGTGTCAACAAATAATACCAATCTTTTTTTAGGCAGGATGTGGATAGCCTTGAAAAGTGGTTGGGGGATGTCTGGCGAGGCTAGAATCCTAAAGGAAACCAAACGCCTCTATAAATTGGCGGGTTCATGTTTGGTATAACGTGTCCTTGATCTAATGATGTGATATCCACATTTTCCACAATAGTTTTTATAGGCATTTCTTTCCCGTTAAAAACTAAACTGTTCAGCAGTATTAGGGCATCTTCTTTGTCAAAAGCTGTTATACCACAACCTTATAATGTGCCTGCCGGTATTTCGGTCATCTCATAGTCTGAAAAATCGAAAGTGAACCAGTATCGTATTAAAGCATCACTAATACCCATATTGTGTTTTCCTCACACCAAAGGTATAATATAACCGGCTTAGGTCAACCCCTCTGTCCCTCCTTCGCAAGGCAACAATACTTCGACAAGCTCAGTATTGTTGCCCCTATCGAAAGAAGTATTCAAAAAATCATTCATCCTCAAAAAGTTACATTTTATAGAATACTATCTTTTAAATGGTACTATGTATTGCATAGTATTATAATTTTACTTTACCTTTGTATTGTGAATTTAGATAATATACAATCGCAAATGCGCAAAGGAGTGCTTGAATACTGCATTCTTGCCATTATAGCCCGTGAGGAGATATACGCATCAGACATACTGGCCAAACTAAAAGAGGCAAGTCTGCTGGTGGTAGAAGGGACATTATACCCCCTGTTGACGAGGCTAAAAAATGCAGGACTGCTAAACTATCGCTGGGTAGAAAGTCAGCAAGGGCCGCCGCGCAAGTATTACTCAATAACGGATGCGGGAAAATCTTTTTTGGCAGAGTTGAACACCACCTGGAAAGATTTGAACGATGCCGTGGGCACAGCTACAGGACAAACGCTGTAACAAACTATGAAAACATTTCACTTATAAAAAACACTACCAACTACAATGAACAAGATAATAAGCATTAACCTGAAAGGGTTTATTTTTCAGGTGGAAGAGGAAGCCTACGACCGCCTGAAACAATACCTTGAGCAACTGAACCGACATTTTGCCAAGGATGAAAGTCGCCTTGAAATTATAGACGACATTGAAAGCAGGCTGGCCGAAATGATGCAGGAAAGGCTAAAGACAAAATCGGCAATTACTATGACCGATGTGGAAGAGATTGTAGGCATAATGGGCAATCCTGCCGATTTTGAAACGGAAGAAACCGCCGAAGCCGGCGAAGATGAAAAAAAGGAAAACAAAAGCAGTGAATACACATTTGCTGATGATTTTGCCGCCAAGCGTTTCTTCAGAGATACAGAAAACAGCATTTTAGGCGGTGTGTGTTCGGGAGCAGGGCACTATTTTGGTGTAGACCCGCTTTGGGTTCGTTTGGGCTTTTTGTTCTTGTTTTTTGTAGTGGGTACCGGTTTATTATTCTATGTAATACTTTGGGTGATTATCCCCGAAGCCAAAACACAATCAGACCGTTTGCGGATGAAGGGAGAAAAAGTGAACGTTGACAATATTGAGAAGGCCGTAAAAGAGGAATATGAACGCGTAAAAAAAAATTTTGACGATTACCGCACGGGTAAAGGAGGTAAAGTGGGTCAGGCTGTGAACAAGGGCGTTGGTATAATGAGCGATATTGCAATGGGCTTTCTAAAGTTCATCAGCAAGATAGTTGGTGTGGGTTTGTTGGCAACAGCAGTTATACTTTTTATCACCTTTGTTGCCCTTTTGGGCAATTTAATGAGCAACGGCACTCTGCCCGTTCTTTCGTTGGCCTTTGAAAACACTAATGATTTTTGGCTGGTAGTATCATCAGGTTTGCTGTTGCTGTTACTTATGATAACGGGTATTATCTCATCAGCATTAAAACTGCTTAATCCACGCATTAAAATGTGGAGTAACAAAGCCATTACCTATCCCACCACAGCACTTTCAATAGTTGCCTTTGTTGTATTGATAGTAATGGCGGTAAAATATGGCAGTTCGTTTTCAAGCAGGCAATCGGTTACAACTACCCAAAAAATAGACGCCGGAGACACTCTTGTCATTTCAGCATTTAACCCCGTTTATTATAAGGTTTATGGTAACTACGACGGCCATTCGGACAGCTATTATGAATCAAAAGTGTTTTTCCCTACCCAGTTCAACTTTGTACACTCTGCCAACAACTCAATCCTGAACGATTCACTATGGCACATTGCGCGCTTTGAGGTGCAACGCAGTCAAAAAGATGTTTGGGAACTCGAAATCATTCGCTCATCACACGGGCAGGATGATTACACAGCACGCTTATATGCTGAGAAAATACCGTTGGATTATATGGTTACCGACCAAAAACTAACGCTGAATACACACTTTTATGCGGGCAAAAATATCCCTTACCGCGACCAAGAAATTGTTTACCGTTTGTGGGTACCAAAAAATAAGGTAGTGTGGTTTGAGCAAGGTGTAACCGAGATTATGGAGTTTGGCCTTAAACACCGGGTTACCGACCCCAATAATTACGGGCTGATATGGCAAATGGGCGACAACGGTCTTAAATGTTTAGACTGCCGCAAAATTGATAACGGCTCAATACCCGCTGACGCTAAATGGTTCTATTTGGACAATTTTAACGAGGTAGATATTAATATACCCGCTACCGTAAAAATTAACCAAGGTGATGAATATACTGTGGCCGTACACGGACCTGCAAGGGTGAAAGAAAACGTTGAGATACGGGTAGAAGGAGGCAAACTTAAAGTGGGATACGACGCAGGTTTGTTTGATATTTTTGACGGCTATAACATTAGTGATATACAAGTACTGATTACCATGCCCAAGCTAACCAAGGTTGAAGGCAGCGGAGCTAACCAAATTGAACTAAGAGGGGTGAAAGGTGAAAAGCTGGTGATAGAACTAAATGGTGCCTGTCGGTTGGAGGGAGAAATTGAGGTAAAGGAAGTGAAGTTGGAGATGAACGGCAGTTCGACGGTAGAATTAGAGGGCAGGGCAGAAATTGTTGATGCGGATATAACAGGTGCATCAAAACTGAGGGCATACAATATGATAACGGACACGTATAGCCTAGATGTTGTTGGGGCAAGCCATGCTGAAATTAATGCGCAGAAAGAAATAAAAGGCGACTTATCCGGGGCAAGCGAAGTGTTGTATAAAGGTTCTCCCTCTCTTAAAGTACAAACATCAGGAGCATCCAACCTTAAAGCAGCTCCTTAATTAAATCGAGACAACTTTTCATTATACAGTGTTTTTTTGGGTCGTGTGGTAAACACGGCCCTTTTTGTTTTATATTGTATGTAGGCCGCTTTAATGGCAGGAAAAAAGAATTAAAAAAAAATTTTATAATTATTGTCCAAAAATCTAACCCCCATTCGTAATAACAGCATCAACATTAAAAAAATAAAAACATGAAAGATTTTATGCTTTTGTTCCGTGGTGGCGACGGACGTAAATTAGATTCGCCCGAGGAAGTACAAGCCCACATGCAAAAATGGATGGTTTGGATTAAAGACCTAAACGAAAAAGGCCACCAAGCAGGTGGTCATCCGTTGCTTGATAACGGAAAAACCATTAGCGGCACAAAAAACATTGTTAGTGACGGGCCTTTTACAGAAGGAAAAGAAATTGTAGGCGGCTATTTGTTAATTAAAGCCGACTCACTTGAGCAAGCTACAGAGCTTTCAAAAGGCTGCCCTACGCTTGATTTTGAGGACGGCATCGTTGAAATTCGTCCGATACAAAACAACGGAATGTAATTGCAACATACATCATCACAAGAACTCACAGAGCACCTTTTCCGTAATGAGTACGGCAAAATGGTGGCTTCGTTAACACGTATCTTCGGCATGGGTCAATTGGCACTTGCCGAAGATATTGTTCAAGATACTTTACTGCTAGCCTTAAAGCAGTGGGGCTATAACGGCCCACCCCCCAATCCGGTGGCATGGCTATACACAGTAGCCAAAAACAAAGCTATCGATTACCTGCGACGTCAAAAAAATATACGAAAAATTACCGGCGACTTAGGCTACTTATTAGACTCTGCCTACACAATGGAGGCTACAATGAGCCATTTGTTTTTAGCCGAGGAGATAAAAGACAATCAATTGCGGATGATTTTCGCGTTGTGCACGCCCGTGCTTAGTAAAGAAGCGCAAATAGCACTAATATTAAAAACCCTTTGCGGTTTTGGAAATCAGGAAATTGCAGCAGCTTTTTTAACCAATACAGAAGTAATTAATAAAAGACTATACAGAGCCAAAGAAAAATTGAGGCAAATGGACTCATTGCCTGCCTTACCTACGGGTGCCGCGTTGACAAAACGCTTGGATACAGTACTTAAAAGCATTTATCTTCTTTTTAACGAGGGATACAACAGCTCTACAGGAAAAGACGGCATTTTGAGCTACGATTTGTGCTTTGAAGCGATGAGACTTTGCTTACTACTAACCGAAAACCCCGCAACAGATATGCCGCAGGTGTGGGCATTGCTGGCTCTAATGTGTTTTAACGCCTCCCGTTTTAACTCACGGGTGGATGGCGAAGGAATGATAGTATTATATGCCAACCAAAACCGCGAGTTATGGGACGAAGAGCTAATAAAAAAGGGCGTTGATTTTCTAAAAGAATCAAGCATGACACAAAACCTGAGCAATTACCATATTGAAGCTATGATAGCCTCGTATTACTGTCTTAGCCCTTCATTTGAAAAGACAGAATGGGGAGAAATATATCGTTTGTATGAACTATTAGAAAAGATAAACCCATCGCCAATGGTGCAGCTGAACAAGGCCATTGTACTTGCCCATGCAGGGCAACCGATGCAGTCCATAGAACTATTATTGCGACTAAACGAGCTAAGAAACCATCATCTGTACCACGCTGCTCTGGCACATATATACCATATAACAGGACAAAAATCATTAGAAGAGCAACATCTTATCTCATCAGCAGCATTAGCAAAAAGTCCAAAAGAAAGAGACCTAATTGCAAACAAATTGAAAACATTAAGAATGCACTCTTCATTACAATAAAAAAATCATAAATCTTTAATCGCAAATACTTTTCCAGTAAAGAAATATTTACGTATTTGCATACGGTTAATGAAACAAAAGAAAAAACCTGCTTTAACCTGGGAACGCCATCAACTACGCCAGAAAAGAATACAATTTGTTTTTTGGGTATTCGTGGCCACTATATTTATAGTGCTTTTAGGTCTATTTGTTTTTTTTGAATTTACATGATAGGGTACCTCAAACCTACAACTCTAATCATGGCATTCCATCAGCAATAAATCGCCTTCGGTATAACTGATTTTAACAATACCGTTTTGCGAAGCTTCATTGCTGCTGCCTATTCTTTTGCCCAATTCAAGCCAATCATTAGTAAGGTTATACAAAAGCCCTTCTGTACTTATACCCCCTGCAAAACCTACAGGCACCAGCGATAAAATTGTTCCTTTAGGGTACCATTTTTCAAAATTTCCGTTAATCGGGAAAATTTTAGAGTAGTTATCCCACACCACTATATTTATGCTACCCTTATACTTTACTATATTGGTAATATTTGCCATAGTATGGTCGGCGCGCAGGCCGGTAGCCCAAACAATGTTCACCGCGGGGTACCCTTGCTCAAGCAAGTAATCAATACCCTTTTCAAGATCGGTTTTATTTTGGTCGGGGGTATGCACAACCGTCACAGGCTGGTGGTGTGCCAGTTTCTCCTCGGGGCGGTGTTCGCGGTCAAAATCACCCAGCACAATATCAATCTTTATCCCTAGCTCAAGCACACGGTCAAGCGCACCGTCAAGCACCATTACAGTTGGTTGCCACTCTAGCAACTGACCCATCAGTTCAGCACTGCACTCTTCGCCGTTAGCAATAATCAACGCCGGCTCTTGTTTCTCTTTTACAAAATGGTGAGATGACATAGTTGGCAATATTACACCGCTGTTTACTAAAATAGTAAAGCAATACATGATTAGAACACACAAATTTTTGAAAATCAACAAATAAACTATCGTTAGAAAGATAAATCAGTATCGGGCAACCTCTGCTACCCGCTAAACATTGCAGCAATCACGAGCCTTTCGTCGAAAACAATAGCAAAACGCACATTTTTACAGTAGTTTTACGCTATACAACCTATTGCACCAATTTCTCCGTCTATTAAAAAGTTATATTGTCTTACATTTGCTTAAACCGCCTAACCAATTGAAAACTATTATCAAACCCGTATTGATTATTTTGGCAGCCGTGATGGCTTTTGCCTCATGTCGGCGCGATGAGTATTCATCATGGGAAACCAACATGCTCACGCCCATTGCCAGTACTTCGTTAACGCTCAATCAACTGGTCACGGATTCGGTAGTGAGAGAAAACTTAGACAGCTCATTACAGCTTGTTTTCGACCATACCTTGTATACAGCGCGCGCCAATGACTTTTTTGTAATCCCCGATACGGAGGTAAAAGCAACTTTGACGTTGGAAAAGTTAGTGCTGTCTGATCGAACATTGTCTCAGGCTATTACCCTTGAGCAAGCGTTTCCGGGTGCGGCAGCCTTGCACGGTTTCACAGTAAACGTGCCGGCACAAAACGTAACCAGTGTGCCCCCAACTCCTATAGATGCCAGTTCGTTTTTTCAAACAGCATTGTTAAACGAAGGCTACATTGATTTTTCAATAAGCAACGGTTTTCCGGTGGATATAGAAGAGATTGAGTTTAAGCTGATAAACAAGGTTACCGGCAATACGCTGGCTACAGATAAGCTTACCAATATACTATCGGGGCAAACAAAAACAGCTACCAGCAACTTGGCGGGCAAACAGGTGGATGCTTCATTAGAGGTGCAGGTGATAAGTATGAAAACCTACGCTACACCCAACCCTGTTACCGTAAACAAAAACGATAAAGTAAATATTACCATTACTGTACGCGGACTAAAACCGCAGAGTGCTACGGCTATTTTCCCCTCACAAAGTGTGCACAGCAAAGACGAGAACGCGCTGTATAACTTTAACGGAGCCGAAATGAAGAAAATACGCATTAAAGAAGGCGTTTTGCGCCTGCGTATTGTTAGTACCATACAAGAAAACATGACGGTGTATTACAGTATACCGCATGCTACTCGCAACGGCAACTCAGTAAGCGAGGTTTTGAAGGTAAATGCAGCACCCCCCGGCGGCGGCACTGATGTAATAAAAGATATTCCGCTTGAAGGATATACCATTGATTTAAGGGGTCGTAACCCATCGGTAGATGATACCGTAAATGCGTTTTGGAACTTGCTGAACGTAACTCTTGATTCATCGGGAAGGCAAACCAGCGTTTCGCTTAGCGACAGTGTTTATATTTATTACGGCCTACTAAACATGGTGGCCGAATATGCCGAAGGTTATTTTGGCCAACAAGTGCTTAAAGCAGGCCCTTCTACACAAGCCTTCAGTATGTTTAAAAACACTACGGGAAACATTGATTTTGAAGACATGGACTTGACCGTGAACCTTGTAAACGGTATTGGAGCTGAGGCAAAGGTGGATATTAAGAGCCTTAAATCTCGCAATACCCGAACAGGCAATACGGTAATTCTTAATGCGCCTTCACTGATTGGAACACCCGTAAACATTCCCCGTGCTACGGATAATCCGTTTATGGAGAAGAAAAACTCGTATCTGCTCAATAAAAACAACTCTAACGTTAAGGCATTTATTCTTAACATGCCGGATGAGTTGGAGTACGAAATGGATGTTACCACCAACCCTAACGGCAACGTATCTAACTGGAAAGATTTTCTTTACGACAAATCGGAGCTTAGGGCTGATTTAAGGCTAAGTATGCCGCTTTCAATATTGGCTGATAACTTAGTGCTTGCTGATACATTGGCTTTTGAAATGTTTAGCGACGGCAATCTGAACCGCGTGAAGGAAGGTTCGTTCAATATCATTATTGATAACTCATTTCCCTTTTCAGCGGGCGTACAATTGTACCTTTTGGATGAGTTTGGCAACATTACCGACTCAGTTATTGCAATGCCCAACAATGTTGTAATAGCTGGAAATGTTGACGTAAATACCAACAAGGTAATTTCGCCCGTGCGTTCGGTACTAAAAGCCCACTTTAGCCGCGAAAGGATGGAAAAAGTGAAACAATCAAAACGCTTATTAGTGCGCGCTACTTTTAATACGCCAAAAAATAGCACTACCCCAGTTAAAATATACAGCCATTATAAATTCGACGTTAAACTTACCGGTGATTTTGTTTATGAACAACGCTTTTAGACTACCCGCTGCCATTGCTGCTACACTTTTGTTTTTTAGCGGGCTAAAAGCACAAACCGATACTACTAAAGGTTTTGTTGCTACGCCCAACCCGCTTGACAGGTTTACGGCTTTTTATATGCACCCCCTAAGCAGCCACTACGAGGGCAGTATGTTTGAGGCCGATTACGGCCTTGAGTTTAGCTCTAACTGTGCTGTAAATGCCCTTGCGTATGATTTTTACTTTAAAAAACCACTGAACGCTGCCGATATAAAGACCACTGCCGATAAACTTTCGGCGCTAAACATTGGCGGCAGGGAAACCAACGCAGGGTTTCAGTTCGTTATCTCGCCCAAAAAAATGTATAACCACCTGTTTACAGTGAAGTATGCATTCCGCAGGCATCAAAGCGCTGAGTTTACCAACGATTTTGGTAATTTCTTTTTTAGGGGAAATAAGCAAGGCGCAGGAAAAGAGCAGATTTTTGACGACCTGCAATACCTTACCACCCGCTACGATGCTTTGCAACTAGGCTGGACCCGATTTTTTACCATAAAAGGCCGCAGGGCAAATATTGCTGTGAGCGCAGGACTTGCAAGGGGATTTGAATACCGCCGCTACGACATTGGCCGTTCACGTATGTTTACCGAATCTAACGGCGAATACATTGACTTATCGCTGGAGTTGGAGGCTAAACAAAGCTATTTTCAGCCCTACCGCCCGTTTTATCTTGAGCCTTCGGGCTGGGGAGCCATTTGCGACGTGAAGTTTAATATGGCTATTAATGAGAAAACAGGAATTGGCGTTGATATTAGCGATATTGGTTTTATCCGTTGGAAAGAAGGTTCTTCTACCTATTCTCGCCGAGACACTACCATACGATACGAAGGCGTATTTGTTTCCTCGCCCGATAGTTTGAGCAGTCCGAGCTACGTAGAGCGTTTGGGCGACAGTATTGTTACCCGTTTTAACATTCCGTTTTCGGTAAATGCGTTTAGCTCAGCATTGCCTGCCCGTTTTGCACTTACCTATTACCTTAAGTTTAACGATAAGCACTTCTTAAACATTCGCTTGCGTGCTATGGCGATAGCCAGCTATCGTCCGCAGTTAAACATTGAGTCGGTAAACTTTATCGGCAAAAAATTCTACTCTACCACCGGCATTTCCATTGGCGGGTTTGGCCCGTTTGATATTTACCAATCGTGCGGTTGGCAAATTAACAAGCGGTATTCAACCGCATTGGGTTTGTTTGGTATTGAAGGAATGCTGTTGCCTACCAAAACTGCAGGATTTGGCGGAAGATTGGCCGTTGCTGCCCGTTTGTAGAAATTAAACCCGTTTTGTCGACGGGCATAAAGCCCGCCTCTTTTAATAGATACGTCCCCAATGGTTTAAAACCATTGGGGACGTTACCGTTTAAAGACCTGAATTTTATATTCAGGTAATTTTGCCACGAGCTTTAAACCCGTGACTATTCTTTTATACCAAGCATTATCATTTACCCAACGAGACCGTAACGTTGTAGCCAAACCAAGCCCTCACGTTTACTTGACTGCGGGTAAAGGTTTTATTGTAGAAGTAAGAGGGTGAGAAATCAACCCCAATTTCGCCGTTGTTATTTTTATACGAGGTATAGCTGAGGTTAATGGTTGGTCCTGCGCTGATGTGAGGCCCTTTTTTGCCTGTTGAAAAGCTGAACATCGTTCTTAGTTGTTGTATTTGTGTACTGCGGTTTTTGTACACCAGATTGTTTTTGTGTATCACAAACCATTGCATCCACTCAGGCTCAATATAAACGCGGTTGGCAAGACGTATACTGGTACCAATACCAATCATAGGGCCGTAACGGTAATCTTTTTCGTGCAATTGGGTTGCCATACCCACATACCCGTGAAAGTGGCGCGTACCGCTTTTTAAAAACGCTGTAGCGTTATAGAACTCCGTCGTCATTACCCCAAAGCGCATAATGCCCCCTTTACGGGATATATTTACCAAACCCAGCTGCACGGATTTATCATCCATAGAATCAGCAATATTAATAATGCCTATTTGTGCACCCTTTACAAAACGGGCCTGACTAACCACACCCGCAATCTGCACGCCTTCAACATCACCTTTGCAAAGACTTACTACACCTGCTGCTTGCATCCCTTCTATATTTCCGTTACTAATGGCTACTACACCGCCGGCTTGCATACCTTCTACACTATCACCGCCAATAATAGCAACTACACCACCCGCCTGAAATCCGTCAACACTTCCATTATTACCTGCAAAAACACCCCCTGCTTGCAAACCCTCAAAACTACCGCCGTTCAGAGCTACCACTCCTCCTGCCTGAAAGCCTTTTGAAGCACCGCCTGCCGAAGCCATCACACCGCCTACTTGTGTACCCAACACACTGCCGTGCACAAGGTCCATCACCCCTGAGGCTTTAAACCCTACGGCGTGTGCTTTAGTAATGCTGTACACCCCTGAGATTTCAGTACCCAGTGTGCCTTTGCTATGTCCGCTTATGGCGTTTATCGAAACCGTGTTATACACTTTCGTGCTGTTTAAGCCATTAGTACCTAAGGGGTGAATAAAGCCAAACTGCATAGGCATTACAGTTTCGGTGGCTCTTAAAGTATCTACATTGGGCAAGCTGTCGTTTTGTGCCCATACATTTGTTAACGTTGCAAGCAGCAATGCTGCTAAAAAAATAATCTGTTTCATGGTTTTATGCCCTTATGACATTCATGTGAAACAATACCCCTACGCCGAAATGAAAAATTTTTTGCAGACTAAAAATTTATCCCAGTTCCACGTCAAACAGTCTTGTCAAAAACCCGTAGGTTTGCAGCAGCAAAATGCTTTTAACAGTTGGCCTTTGGCTATTAGCATTCCTAACCCAAGAGCCAACAGCAATCCCAATAACTGATAACAAATAACCGACAACGAAGATGAAATTCGGAACAAAAGCCATACACGCAGGACAAGAGCCCGACCCAACCACCGGAGCTATTATGACTCCTATTTTCCAAACCAGTACTTATGTGCAAGAAAGCCCCGGTAATCATAAAGGGTATGCTTATGCACGCGGCAAAAACCCAACCCGCAAGGCGTTGGAAGATTGTATTGCCGCTTTGGAAAATGCTAAATACGGCTTGTGCTTTAGCAGCGGTATGGGTGCTATTGATGCAGTAGCCAAACTAATGCGCCCCGGCGATGAGGTAATTTGTGCCGATGATTTGTACGGCGGTACTTACCGTATGTTTACAAAGGTGTTTGCCCACTTTGGCATCAGCTTTAAGTTTGTTGATTTAACAGTGGCAGATAATCTGAAACAACACATTAGCCCTGCTACCAAACTGGTTTGGATAGAAACTCCTACCAACCCCACTTGTAAGATTATTGATATTGCTTCCATAGCTGCTATTACCAAGCAACACAACATTACACTGGCAGTAGATAATACATTTGCGTCTCCCTACCTTCAAAACCCTTTGGATTTGGGTGCTGATATTGTAATGCATAGCGTTACCAAATATTTGGGCGGCCACAGCGATGTGGTAATGGGTGCTTTGTGCATGAACAGCGACAGCTTGTATGAGCAATTAGCCTTTATACACAATAGCTGCGGAGCTACTCCCGGCCCTATGGACAGTTTTTTGGTATTGCGCGGTATAAAAACCCTGCATTTGCGTATGGAGCGCCATTGCAGCAACGGCCGCACCATTGCACATTACTTGCGCCAACACCCACGTGTAGGCAAAGTATATTGGCCCGGTTTTGAAGACAGCCCCGGCTATGAAATTGCCCGCAAACAAATGCGCGATTTTGGCGGTATGATTAGCTTTACCCTTAAAGGCGATGATAAAGAAGAAGCCTTCCGCGTGGCTTCATCGTTTGAGGTATTTTCATTGGCTGAATCGTTGGGTGGTGTTGAATCATTAATCGGTCACCCTGCCAGCATGACGCACGCCAGCATTCCTAAAGAAGAACGCGAAAAAGCAGGCGTTAGCGACGGTCTTTTGCGCCTTAGCGTAGGAGTTGAAGATATTGAAGATTTGCTAGCCGACTTGGAACAAGCGTTGCAGGTTAAATAAAGACTCTACTTATAGTTCCTCATCCCTAATCAGCATCAAAATTGCGTGATGGGGAACTATTAAATACTTCTCGCCTTCGTATTCTACCTCATACGCCCCTTTTCGTAAAAACACTGCCCCATCGTTGTCTTGTGCTTGCAGGGGCAAGTATTTCATTTTGCTTTGGGGTTTCCAGCTTTCGCTGTCATCTTCAAAATTAGGAATGGGATATCCGGGGCCTATTTGTACAATGGTACCCGTTTGCACCTCGTCTTTTTCATACACGCCTTGGGGCAGGTAAAGACCGCTTTTGGTTTTATCGCTAAAGTTTTTGGGCTTTATCAATACCTTATCGCCTACTAATACCAGTTTACGAAGTTTATTGTCTTTAGTGATTTGCATAGCAACGCAAATATAACGGCTTTGCGGGTGTGTGCCGATTTTGAAATTAAAAATTCCCTGCCGAAAATTTGATGGTTTTGCGGTAGTTACCGCCAAAGGCGTACGCAATGTAAATGCCCGGGGTAAAAGAAACGGTGCTTATATCCAACTGGATAGGAAAACTGTTTACACTATTGATAAACTGCTGCTGCACCACATTACCGTATATATCCACAATCATAAAGGTGAGGCTACCTCCGCTGTTTTTAAACTGAAAGGAGGCTTTAATCATCCTATTAGGGGCATCTTGACCTATAAACATTTCCCAATCGCCGCAAACCCCTGTGGTATAACTAAAATTCTGTATTCCCCCGTGGTTAATGGCATCACACTCGTTAAAGTAGGTTTTACCGTCGCAAGCGCAAACAGGGTTAAAAGGAGTATTACACTGGTAGGTAGGATTTTTAGCAAAATCATCGAAACAGCCGTTTCCTTGTGCTGCTGCCGATAAAGCCCACACAGAGCCTACCAGTGTATATATGATGTGTTTTAACAACGTTTATTTTATGATTTCAAAGCCCGTGTAGGGGTGCAATACTTTGGGCAACACAATTCCGTCAGGGGTTTGGTTGTTTTCGAGTAATGCAGCTACAATACGGGGTAACGCCAGCGCACTGCCGTTTAGTGTATGAGCGATGATATTTTTACCCTCGCTGTTTTTATAACGCAACTTCAAACGGTTGGCTTGGAAGGTTTCAAAGTTTGATACCGAGCTCACCTCTAACCAACGTTGCTGGGCTGCGCTGTACACCTCCATATCATACGTGAGGGCACTGGCAAAGCTCATATCACCACCGCACAAGCGCAATACGCGGTAGTGCAGCTCAAGCTTTTGCAACAGGCTTTGAACGTATTCGCTCATTTGCTCCAACGTTTCGTACGATTTTTCGGGAGTGGTTACCTGCACAATCTCCACCTTGTCAAACTGGTGCAAACGGTTCAAGCCGCGAACGTCTTTACCATAACTGCCTGCCTCGCGACGGAAGCAAGGAGTATAGCCCATGTTTTTAATGGGTAGTTCATCCTCGCGCACAATCACATCGCGGTACAAGTTGGTAATGGGCACCTCTGCCGTTGGGATAGCGTACAAGTTATCCAACTGCATATGGTACATCTGTCCTTCTTTATCGGGTAGCTGACCGGTACCGAAACCGCTGTCTTCGTTAATAAAAATCGGTGGTTGAATTTCGAAATATCCGGCTTTTAACCCTTCGTCTAAAAAGAAGTTAATAAGGGCGCGTTGCAACCTTGCTCCTTTGCCGCGGTATACAGGGAAACCTGCTCCGGTAATTTTAGCACCGGTTTCAAAATCAATCAAATCGTATTGGGTGGTAAGTTCCCAGTGGGGTTTAGCTCCTTCTTGCAAAGCGGGCATCGTTCCCCATGTTTTTACTACCTCGTTATCTTCGGGCGTGCGACCCACAGGCACCATCGGACTGGGGGCGTTGGGCAATATCACCAAAGCATCTTTCAACTCGGCTTCCAGTTTCTCAAGCTGCCCCAAAAGGGTTTTTTCTTTCTCCTTTTGCACGACGGTTTGTTGTTTTAGCTCGTCGGCCTTTTCACGCTGACCGCTTTTGTACAAGTCGCCAATTTCCTTAGCCAATTTGTTGGAGACTGCCAAAACATCGTCAAGCTCTTTTTGTGCTGCGCGGCGTTTGTCGTCAACCAACAAAACAGCCTCTACGCCTTCTTTTGCGTTGGCAATTTTCTTACTAAGCCTTTCTATGGCTTCGTTTGTGTTCTCTCGTAAATAGCTAAGCTGTAACATAAAAATCTATATGCCCTCAAAAATAGCGCAAAATGGGGTAATGTTCAACTGCTTGTTACTAAAGACTTGGTTTTACGGTAATTGCGGGGAGGGTTATAGGCTAATTGTTAAGCCTGCTCGGCGTTCGTTCATTGCGAGGAGACCTTCTTAGGTCAACGAAGCAATCCGTTTGTAAAGGTCGTTAAAGATTGCTTCGCTATTATTTTTTGGTTTTCAGGTATAATTGGTTTTGCCGCTCGCAATGACGAACGCCGAGCCGTCATTGCGAGGAAGCCGTCTTCGGCTGACGAAGCAATCCCAATGAATTATTTCAAAAGACTGCTTCACTAACCAAAATATATAATTTCCTGCTTTTTGAAATTACCTGTTCGCAATGACGAGGTGGCGGCCAAAGTTCGTCATTGCGAGGAGGCCGTCTTCGGGCGACGAAGCAATCCCAAAGTTAAACCTCAATCTCCCCCGAAATAATCTTGAGGTATAAATTTTCCCACTTGGGATTTATAGTATTTATCAACTCCTCTTTTCGTTTTCTACTCCCTGCTTTTAATTGTTTTTCTCTTGCAATGGCTTCTTCTATGTGGTTAAACCCTTCAAACCAAACCAGCGTTGTTAAATTGTATTTTGCTGAAAAACTATTGGGAAACTTCTTATTAATATGCTCCTCCATTCTTTTCATCAAATCAGCAGTAACCCCAACATATAATGTGGTGTTATTAGCATTTGTTAGAATGTAAGTATAGCCGACACGTTTCATTTTATTTCTGTGGCAACGGATTGCTTCGTCGTACCTCCTCGCAATGACGCAAAGTTTCTGTCTTTTCGAGCAACTATCGTCATTGCGAGGCTTGCGTAGCTTGCCGAAGCAATCTTTTTGTAAAGATAGTATAAGATTGCTTCGCTATTATTTTTTGGTTTCGGGTATAATTGATTTTGACGCTTGTAATGACGAACGCCGAGTCGTCATTGCGGGGAGGCCGTCTTCGGCTGACGAAGCAATCCGTTTGTATCGTTTCATTGGGATTGCTTCACTAATCTTTTATTTATAATTCAATAATTATTTTAAAACCCGTTCGCAATGACGCACAGACGGGAATTAAATCTCCAAATCAACAAGTCAAAAATCATAAATAAATCACTCCCCGTGATGGCCGCCGCAACCGCATTGGGTGGGCATAAAGCTGTTGGTTTCTTCGTGCCAATGGAAGGTGGCGTTGTAGCCATTGTTTTCCCACCAAAACGGTGCGCGTTTTTTAGGGCTGTTTACTTCGTTCAGCGTATTGCAATCGTATAAACGGCCGTTTATCATAGTGTAGCGAAGGCTTTCGGTATTAGTAATCGTATCCAGCGGGTTTTTATCCATAATCAGCAAATCGGCCAGTTTACCGGGTTCAAGGCTGCCTATTTGGTCGCCCATGCCGATGTATTGCGCACCGTTCATCGTAGCACTGCGTATGGCTTCCATCGCACTCATACCGCCCTGTGCCAGCATCCATAGTTCCCAATGTGCGCCAATGCCTTGTATCTGTCCATGACTGCCCAAATTCACCTTCACACCGCTATCGCTTAGTTGTTTGCACGACTTACTTACCAAAATGTGCCCGTTTTCGTATTCTTCTTCGGGTATCATGGTGCGGTGGCGGCTGCGCTCGTCAATAATGCCGCGAGGGGTAAAGTTGAGCAAACGTTCCTTTTCCCACACGTTGGTGTGCTGGTACCAGTAATATTCGCCGTTTACGCCGCCATAGTTTACAATCAGCGTGGGCGTGTATCCCGTTTGGCTGGCACTCCACAGTTGTATTACGTCATTATATGCAGGAGCAACGGGTATGTTGTGTTCAATGCCCGTATGGCCGTCTAAAATCATGCTCATGTTGTGGTAGAAGAACGAACCGCCTTCGGGTACTACCATGATGCTCAACTGACGGGCTGCTTCAATCACCTGCTGGCGTTGCTCGCGGCGAGGTTGGTTGTAGCTTTTCACCGAAAAAGCACCCAATGCTTTAGTCCTACGTATCGCCGATTTAGCATCCTCTAAACTATTTACCACGGCCTTAAAATCGCCGTCGGCACCGTACAATATCGTCCCTGTTGAGTATACACGGGGACCAATCATACTGCCATATTTCACCATCTCGCTTTGGGTAAATACCATTTCGCTGTTACTGCTGGGGTCGTGCGTGGTGGTGATTCCGTATGCCAGACTTGCATAGTATGGCCAGTGTTTTTGCGGGTGCAAGCCTTGACGGAAAGTACCCAAATGCGCGTGTACATCCACCAAACCGGGCATAATGGTTTTGCCGCTGCAATCAATGGTATCATCCGCTTTGGGGCTGGTTTTCCAAACATCGGTCATCAAGCCTATATCGGTGATAATATTGTCTTTAATTAAAATATACCCGTTTTCTATCACGTTGTTATTATTATCAACGGTGATTATGCGGGCATTGGTAAGCAGTTTTGTACCTGCGGGTTTATCGGTTTTTAATTGCAAACCTATTTTTATCCCAACGGTATCAACGGGTACAATGCTATCGGCTGCACCCTCTACAAAAAGGAAACGGTTTTTAATTTCTACCGTAAAATATTCTTCGCCCAATGTATAATGCAGTTTTTTGCTATCGCCGCTCCAATGCAGGTTGAAACCGGCATCGCGTGCTACTTGCGAAACGGGCACGGCTTTGGTGTTGCGGTTCAAATCAAAGGTTTTGCCCGATTTTGGAACAGGGATAATGTAGGCTTTGTGCAAATCGGTAAAGGCTATCCATTTTCCGTCGGGACTTGGGGTGTAGTCTTTTCCGTACTCTGAAGTAAATAATTCTTTTTTGTTATTGCCCGATAAATCCACCTCGAAATACTTTTTACCCTGTTGGTAATAAATATTTTTTCCATCGGCAGTAAAAACAGGATTGCTCCCGTCTTCGCTAACTAACTGTACGTTTTTACCATCGGTATCGGCTATATATATGCCAGTATTTTCGCAATAGGTAAAGCCTTGGTGGTCGTTGCCACCTTCTTTGCGGTACACTATTTTTTTACCGTCAGACGAGTAAGCGGGCTCGCGGAAAATACCTTTTTCAGTAGTTATTTTTTTGGTTTTTCCTTTTTTAAACTCGTATTCCCAAATAGCACCCGTGGTGGTATCGTTCCACGTAACGTATAACAGTTTTTTATTATCGGGACTGAAAACAGGCTCAAATTCAAACGCATCGGCTTGGGTAGAGAGGCGCACAGGCGTTCCGTTGGGCAATTCTTTTTTCCATAAATAACCTACGGCAGAGAACACAAGGGTTTTCCCGTCGGGAGAGGTGATGGCGTGGCGTATCATTTTGGCCTCGAAGGTGGAGGGCGACACTTCCTGCCTGAATTTCACCGCATCGTGTATACGGTGCGTGGCGGTGGCCGTAAACGGAATTTCAGCCGCTTGTTGGGTTTGGGTGTTTATCTTCCACAGCTTGCCCTGCGCCCAAATAACGATGTGGATGTTATCGGGCAGCCAGTTGTAGCCTGTGTACACACCGAAAATGGCCCATGCTTCTTGCTGGTCTTTGCTTAGTTTATCAAACACGGGGATTTGTTGCCCCGTTTGCAGGTTGTGCACGTACAGCACGGTTTGGGTGCGTACACGGCGCACAAAAGCCAGTTGTTTTCCGTCAGGACTGGCTTGGGGACGGCAAGCACCGCCGGGCCCGCTGATAAGGTCTCGCAATTCGCCTGTTTCGCGGTCGTAACGGCGAATGATGTATATCTGGCTGTTGGGGTCTTTGTTGTACTGGAAATAGCCGCCGGGGTACATATCCTCGCTAAAGTACAGGTAGCGGCCATCGGGCGAAAGGGCTGGCTCGTTCACGTCCTGCTGGTCGTTTTTGCGTTTGGTAAGCTGTATGCCGCTGCCGCCAGTGATGTGGTACATCCACATTTCGCCCGCGCCTAATGAACGGCTGCTGGTAAAATGCTTGCGCGCAATAATGTATTGCCCGTCGGGTGTCCACACGGGGTTGTTTAGCAAACGGAAATCTTCTTGGGTAATTTGTTTGGCGTTTTTACCGTCGGCATCCATCACCCACACGTTATCGCCGCCGCCTGCATCGCTGGTAAAGCATATTTTTTTACCATCGGGACTAAAGCGGGGCTGCACCTCAAAGGCATGACCGCCGCGTAACAGCGCGGCTGTGCCGCCCGCAACGGGCAGGCTGTATATATCGCCCAGCATATCAAATACAAGGGTGTTGCCATCGGGGCTCACGTCGAGGTTCATCCACGTACCCTCGTGGGTGGTGATGGTAACTTCTTTATACGGCCCCGGCGGGTTGCTAACGTCCCACTTGGGTTTGTCTTGTGCGAATGCGCTTATTGTAATAAATGAAAGAAAAACAGGCAGCAGTATTTTCATACTGGCGAAGGTAAAAAGTTTTTGTAATTGTGGGGTGAGATTTGGGTGAGGGAGGGGAGATTATCGGGGGAATTTTGTATTTTTACATGGAAGTCTTTATAAAATAATGGCAGATATAGTTTTTAATCCAGAAGTTGAACTTTATGGGCAACAATTCATACAAAAAATCGCCCCAATACCCCAAAACTCGCCATCAGAAGAAATAGTTAAGCAACGTTTATTAGCACTACTTTTCGAACAGTTCCTATTATTTGACAAAATAGCTATAAAAGTAGAACGAGATAATTTATCATTATATTTTCTTATCCGCGAATTAGGATTAAATAAAGTTGAAGAGCTTTTGGAGAAAGATATTATTCAACTTGTTTTGTGGACACCAGTTATTGCAGCAGTAACAGGTCATCAGGAGGACGCTAATGGACCGATTGATTACACGGCGGCAATAGGAACTCCGCCATTAATAGCTGGGAGTTTTACAGAAAACGATAGTGACCCTGAAAAAAATATTGACAACCTTCTTTTAAAAATTACGGGTCTTCATAGAGACAGGAAAAGAATTTTCAAGAGAAAAGCGCTTAAGCAGTATAAACTACCAGAAAAAAATATCTCTTCTAATGCAGTGAGCATTGTATTAGATGCTTATAACAATAACCGGCTAGCAGAGTTTGATTTGCCTTTTGAAAAAGCTGCGGAAGAATTGGATAGCACACAAAGAACCATCTTATTAGATTTAGGGTCACAAATATTAGAAACAACCGTATTAGCTGAAAAGAAGTATAAGAGTTATAATAAATATAATTATTATCGGCTAACAGACGAAAGTATTAGACACATTAGAAGTGCATTAGGTGTTTCTGAAGGCACGGGTGAAATTCTGAAGCAAGAAACCTTACCTGATATTTATTCTCTTTTTTTACAAAAAAAGATACCTTTTAATAGGGCGTTTGAATTACGGAATAATAAAAACATAAAAGAGTACAGAAAATGGATAAACGCTAAATCCATTACTGTACCCCCAGAAGAAATAGTAAGAGAATACATAGATGTAATAGCAAATAAAAAGGGTTTTTTTGAAGAAGGTAAGGGTAAGTTTATGAAAACATTCGGTATGTATGCATTGGGGGAATATGTATCTTCTTTAAGTAGTCTACCTATCCCACCAAGTATTAGTGGTTTAGGGCTTACTATGTTTGACTCTTATATATTAGAAGGTTTAATAAAAGGTTGGAACCCTCGTATGTTTATTGATCAAGTAAAAAAAGAAATTAAGCAAAACGAACAATAGAAACATAACCTCCGCTAGCGTCCTGCTTGTGCCTGTTTTAACTCACCCCTGACCATTTGATAATTGTGGAATAGCCCACGTTTCCACTATTCTGACCACCCCTTAGTCCCCTCCTAAACCACCCACTGCCCACCGTAGGAGGGGAAATGCGACGCGCTGGGCCGCCTCATCCCCGCAACCAGTGTTCAAACCTCCCTCTGTCCCTCCTTATCCAAGGAGGGAAGCCCCGCGCATAGCCCTTGAACGCCGAACGAGTTTTAATAACTGCCGTTATTATTGGGCTGGTGAGCCTGTGCGGTTGTTCCCCTCCTGTTTTTAGGAGGGGCTAGGGGTGGTCGTGGTGGCTTTTGCCTCATCTTAGCAACCAGTTCTCTAACCACACTTGCACGTCGCCCTTCTCCATGTGGAGAAGGGATTGGCTAATATTCGGGCGAAGCTGTGCTTTTCTGGGATGAGGGTAAACAAACGGATTGCTTTGATGGGCACAATTAGCACTCCAATCTCCTCCCTTTGGGAGGTGCAGGAGGGGGAAAAATCCTCCCCCTACCCCTTCATTGAGGGGGACATTGAACGCCGAATGATATTTTTTATAGCTGCCACCATTTTGGGTTAGTGAGCCTGTGCGGTTGTTCCCCTCCTTTGCAAGGCATCAATACTGAGCTTGTCGAAGTATGAGCGTAGGGAAAAGGAAGGGTTAGGGGTGGTCGTGAAAAGAATTTTAACTCACCCCAGAATGATTGATAATTGTGCGACTAACAAACTTTTCCTCTCTAAATATAGAGAGGGGCGACTATTTGAAAGTCTAGCTAAGGGAAGTTTCGGGGGCGAGTTAAAAACCTAACCCCTTCCTGGCTATTTGTTTTGCAGACAGCTTTTAACTTTTCAGGGGAAGGCGAGTGTGGGAATGTCGGGCTAAGAATTAATCGGGATGGGGTCTTTGGTCGGCAGGTTCGCAGACCTGCCGCTATAGATAGAGTGCTCAACATTCTATCAATAGCATCGGGATTTATTCCCGATGGGTTTAGGTAACACACCTCCCTCAGTCCCTCCTTTCCCTCCCACAGGCTTTAGCAAGGAGGGAAGCCGCGCGCAACCCTTTGACCCCCTTCCTGACTATCTGTTTTGCAGACAGCCTTTAACTTTTCCTTCCCTACAGGGGAAGGCGACTATGGGCATGTCGGCCTAATAATTAATCGTGTAGGGGTCGAAAAGTGAGATTCCCAATCAAGTTGGGAATGACGGGTTGCGGTCAGACCCTAACCTGCTATCAATAGCATCAGGATTTATTCCCGATGGTTTTGGAGCTAATCAAACTCCAGTTTCATCTTTTTGATACGCTCCTCAATGGGCTCGTTGCTGTATTTTTCACGCAGGCGGTCAACCATAATGGGGAATGAAAACGGTGTAGGTTGTGAAGGATACCGGATAATTATCTCTTGTCGGTTAATGCGCTCCATAGCCTTTTGCATACGGGTTTGCTCCAGCTGAAAGTCGTACACCTCCTCGTAGGCTTGTTTCAGTAATAAATTATCGGGTTCATGCTCGTGGAACACATCAAAAAACAATTGCGACGATGATTGCAAATGGCGTTCCTTTATTCCTTTACCCGGATAGCCCTGAAATACCAATCCTGCTACTTTGCAAATCTCTGCAAACTTACGGCGGGCCATCTCGGTATCGTTTATACTGGCGCGTATATCAGCAAACAAATGGTCGAGCGTAAAAATATCGCTATCCACCGCTTGCTCAATGGGAATGTCTTGGTCGCTAAGGAGTTCAAACCCGTAGTCGTTCATCGCAATGCTAAAGCTGAAGTTTTTAAAATGCCCCAAACGGAAAGCCAACAAGGCCGCCATCCCCTCATGCACGGCACGGCCTTCAAAAGGGTAAAAATAAACATGGCAACCCTCATTGGTAGTAAACTTCTCAATCAAAAACTGGTTTTCGTTGGGAACAATCGAGAGTTTGTTTTGCATATCAAACAACGGACGCAGCAGTTTCACTTCCTCCTCGTTGCTGGTGCTTGCGGTGTGCAGTTTGTGGCGCAACATTTCAGAAAGCTGTGATGATAGGGGCATCCTACCCCCGCCCCAACTGGGCGTTATCCCTTTTTTTCCGTCTGATTTTCGCACCAATACATCCATTTCCTTCACTTGTATCAATTCAAGGTTGCGGCCTGCTATCCAAAAAGTGTCGCCGGGACGTAATTTGCTGATAAACGACTCTTCAATAGTGCCTATGTTTTTTCCGCTTAAAAATTTTACGCGTAAAACGGCGTCGCTCACAATTGTGCCGATAGAAAGGCGGTGACGCATGGCTATTTGCCTGCTTTCTACCTTAAACAAGCCGTTTTCAATTACTACTTTGTGGTATTCATCATACGCTTGAAGGCTATCGCCCCCTGAAACGATAAATCTCAACACCCACTCAAATTCTTCGGAACTTATGCTGCTGTAGCAAAAGGTGGTTGTTATCTCTTCATATACTTCTTGTGCGCGGAATCCTTCGCCAACGGCCAGTGTAACCAAGTATTGCACCAACACATCAAAACTGCGTACAAAGGGAATACGATCTTCCATCATCCCTTGTTTAATGGCTTCGCGCAGGGCGGCACCTTCTATTATCTCCAGCGAGTGAGTGGGTACAAAGTGGATTTTACTGGGCTTTCCCGGTTGGTGTCCGCTTCGTCCTGCCCGTTGCAAAAAGCGGGCAACACCTTTGGGGCTGCCAATTTGGATAATGGTTTCCACAGGGCGAAAATCTACTCCCAAATCAAGACTGCTGGTGCAAACCACTGCTTTTAGGTTGCCTATGTGCAGTTGCTCCTCTACCCAGTGGCGAAGCTCAAGTCCAATGCTGCCGTGGTGCAAAGCCATAATGCCCGAAAGGTGGGGAGCGGCATCCAGTAAGCGCTGGTACCAAATCTCGCTTTGTGCGCGGGTATTGGTAAACAGTAGCGTGCTTTTGCCTTCATCTATAATAGGGACTACCTTCTCAAGCAGTTTTATTCCTAAATGACCCGCCCAAGGGAAATTTTCAATCTCATCAGGGAAAACGGTTTCAACAATCACCTTCTTTTTAATATCGGATTTTACAAGCACCGATTGGGGGTAATAGTCTGTGCCCAGCAAAATCTCTCGGGCTTGGTCCATGTTGCCAATTGTCGCAGATATTCCCCATATTTTCAGTTGATTAGATGTTTTTTTTAAACGACTGAGTGCCAGTTCAACTTGTACTCCGCGTTTACTGCCTACCAACTCGTGCCATTCATCGGCCACCACACACTTAAGATTTTTAAATAGCTCGCTATTCCCCTTTTGGCAAAACATCAGGTGTAAACTTTCAGGTGTGGTAATCAGTATTTGCGGCATTTGTTTGGCTTGCTTAGTCCGCTCTTTGGTAGAAGTGTCGCCCGTGCGGATGCCCACCTCCCACGTGCTGCCCAGCCCGGCAATAGCCCTGCGGGCAGATAGTTCAATTTCTTTCGCCAATGCCCTTATAGGGGTGAGCCAAATAAGCTGCAAGCCTTTGGTGGTTGGTTGTGTGCCATTGGCCAGCCCTTCTAATAGGGCGGGTATCAATAGGCTGTATGTTTTGCCGCTGCCTGTAGGGGCATTAACCAATCCGCTTTTACCTTGCAAATAGGCGTTCCAAGCCTGTTGCTGGAACTTTTGGGGAGTCCAGCCCAGCGATGAAAACCAATTAATTGCAGCTTGTGTATTAGCGGGCATTGTGGTTTCAAAATACAGGGTTTTGGTTGAATTATGATGTAGGTTTTTTACAACGGTTGTGGCAACGGGCATAAAGCCCGTGTTTTGCTCAATGGTTTATCTCGAATGCTTTTAAACCATTGGGGATAAATCCGCAAAAGGCCTGAATTTTATATTCAGGCCCGTGTTACTGCCCAAAATCTTGTTTCTTTGCAAAACAAAAAATCCTTTGTAAAAATGATCCCTAAGCAAACAGTTGAAGACATATTGGCCGCCGCCCAGATAGATGAGGTGGTAGGCGATTTTGTCACGCTGAAAAAGCGGGGGTCAAACCTTATGGGATTATGCCCGTTTCACGGTGAAAAGACCCCTTCGTTTGTGGTGTCGCCCAATAAAGGCATTTACAAATGCTTCGGGTGCGGAAAGGCAGGAAACTCTGTGGGCTTTATTATGGACCACGAGAAAATGGAGTACGCCGATGCTTTGCGTTACTTAGCCCGCAAGTACAATATTGAGGTTGTTGAAGAAAAGAACCAAACTCCCGAAGCGGTGGCCGCTGCCAGCGAACGCGAAAGTTTGTTTATCGCCCTTGAGTATGCCGCACAACAGTTTCAACACAATTTGTGGGAGGAAGAAGAGGGCAAAACAGTTGGCAAAACCTACTTTTACGAACGAGGTTTTAGGGATGAAACCATAAAAAAATTCGGGCTGGGGTACACTAAGAAGGAGTGGGGTAGTTTTACAGATAATGCTGTAAAAATTGGCTACAGCCTTGATGTGCTGCAAAAAGCAGGATTGAGCAAAGTAAACGACCAGGGCCGCGCCTTTGATATGTTCCGAGAACGGGTAATGTTCCCCTTTCATAACCTTAGCGGCAGGGTAGTGGCTTTTGGCGGACGCCAGTTGGTAAAAGATGATAAAAGCCCTAAATACCTGAACAGTCCCGAAACGGATGTTTACAAAAAGTCAGAGATTTTATACGGCATTTACTTCGCCAAAAACAGCATCCGTCAGCACGATAAATGTTATCTGGTAGAAGGCTATACCGATGTTATCACACTTAGTCAGGCAGGAATTGAAAACGTAGCAGCCTCATCAGGCACCTCACTTACTGATGGGCAGGTAAAGCAAATCTATCGGTTCACAAAAAACGTAAGTATTATATACGATGGCGACCCTGCGGGTATAAAAGCTGCTTTGCGCGGTATCGACATAATTTTGGCAGGCGGGCTGAATGTGAAGGTGGTTCTGCTGCCCGAAGGCGAAGACCCTGATACATATTGCCAGAAATTGGGCGGTGCGGCCTTCCAGAAATACCTCGACGAAAACGAAAAGGATTTTATCCTGTATAAATCGGAGTTGCTGATAGGTGAAGCTAAAAACGACCCGATAAAGAAATCGGCGGCCATACGTGATATAGTAGAGAGCATCAGCAAAATAACCGACAGCATAACCCGCAGCACTTTTATTAACGAGTGTGCAAGGGTGTTTGAAGTAGGGCCTGAGTTGCTGATGGCGGAGGTGAACAAAATACGCCGTAAAACGGATGTAAAAGACCCCGAAGAACGCAAGCTGCTGGATGAACTGGAACACATAAACGCCGAACCATTTTGGGAAGAAGAAACCCAACCTGCCATAAGTATTGGTTTAGAACAGGAGAAGGGTGTGGCAAGGGTGTTGATGCAATACGGTCATTTACCCTACCGCGATACAGTGTTTACCGTTGCTGATTATTTATTGCAACAGATAGAGGCCGATGGATTTGAGTTTGAGCATCCCCTTTATAAGCGGGTGTTGCAAATGGTGAAAACTACCATTGAAAATATGGAGCCTTTGGGTGAGAACTTTTTTTTACACAGTGAGGATTTGGAGATTGTGGCACAGGCGGCTGATTTTTTGACCGAGAAGTACAAAATCAGTCCTCATTGGGAAGAGAAGTTTGAAATTTATATTACCGAGATAAAAGACAATTACGCAAACGATGCGGATAGTGTGATGCTGCACCTGAAACTAAAGAAACTGGATGTGATGATGCAGCAAAACCTTGAAGAAATGCGCAGGCTAGAGGAAACGCCTGTTACTGTTCAGGCATCTTTTAATGAGGGGGCAAACGTGCCGGTGTATGTGGACGAGGACGGAAATATTATTGAAATGCCTGTGGACACAATGAACCAAGAAGAGATTCCGGTGTTTATAGATGAAGACGGAAATGTGATTGATTTGCCGCCGGTTGCGGAGGATGTTTTTGATAATGAAGGCACACAAGCTGTTGAAACAGAAGATGTGGCCCAAAAATTGGATGTATTATTGCAAAAACACATGATGTTTTTAAATTACCGCAAACAAATCACTGATTTGCTTGGGGCAACAATTATAAAATAGGTAGAAACAGCCGTTCCCGCTGATGTGGGAATTTGTAGATACATAAATAGGTTCCGCGTTTTGCGGGGTTAACTTTTAATTAAAACTTACCGCTATGAAAAAACTGATCGTTATTCTGATTGCCGTTACAGGGCTTACATTGAATGCTTGCAAGAAGCTTGAAAAACTTACCGAGTTTTATTTAGACTATAATGCCTCTGTAACCGTGCCTGCCAATATGGGTATTAATCTTCCGTTTGATATACTTACGCCCGATATTACTACAAACTACGAAGAGCAGTTTAGTGCCAACGATACTCGCAAGGATATGGTGGACGAGATTAAGATGGCAGGAATGAACCTTACTGTGAAAGCACCACAAGGCCAAAATCTTGATTTTTTGAAATCAATAAACGTGTTTATTTCTGCTGATGGTTTGCCCGAAAAAGAAATAGCATCAAAAAACAATATTCCCGATGGTTTAAGCGTGCTTGAGTTGGATTATGCCAGCGATAACCTGAAAGAGTATGTGATGAAGGATAAGATTAAACTAAGGGTGAAAACCGTTACAGATAAAGCCCTTAACCAAAACGTTGATTTGGATGTGAAAACCCGCTTTTTTGTGAATGCAAAAATTTTAGGGGCATAAGCTACTTCAAATCGCAATACTCAATATTTTCTAGTGCTACATACAAAGCACATAAACTTTGTATGGCCTCTGATTGAACATCGCCATCATCGCTACCCAGTTTTTGCCAAAATCGTATCAGGGGCAAAAACTTTGTTAGGGTACTTTTATTGGTCAGTTCTGTACAAAATTCCTCATAACTTATAATGCCATCGCCTTTCATAACGTAGGCGCCAAATGAGATGTGCATATTGTAAGGTAGTCCGCCGCTAAACACTGTAGATAAGCGGATGGCTTCAATTAAAGTGTTGATGCTTTGTATAGGTCCTTTTTCGCGTATTTCAACCAGTTTATTCCGGTACCCTATGCCCACTGACTCTTGGCTTACAACCTTTTTGCAGTAGTTAAAAAACTCAACGTCACCGGTATCTGCCCCTGCACTTTTTGGAGGACTGAATTTGTTTAGTTCAACCGACATAAAAGGATATTCGTTTTGCAGAATGGTAATTTGTCTGAATAGCAGACAGTGCATATACAGTGTTGAAGTAAAAAAATACCCGCCGGGTATAATCGGGTTGCCGTTGATAGGGCGTGAGTAAAAGTCAACAAAAAACCAATCGGTTTTTTCAGACGGGATATCCAACGTTGAGCCCTCTTTAAAGTGGGCTTTCATTTTAGCCTGATTAATTTTTTTAACCCCGTCATTGTTTCCTCTAAATCCGCTCAAGTCGCGGGCAATGTGTTTCACACGGTGCTTAAACTCAATACACTCGTTTTTAAACGGAAAGAAGTATTTAAATTTTTGCTCAAGCCTTTTTTCGGTTTCAAGTCTGCTTTCGTCGCTGCGCCTTGTAAAAAAATAAGTAATCCAAGCCGTTGCAGCTGATGAGATGATGCCCAAAAAAACAGTAGATAGTTCTGCCTTCATTTTGGGTCAAGTTACAAAAAGAGTATTACTATTTCTTAAACAGCTTAAGCCACCAAGGCAAACGGTTAATTCGTAAATGATAATAAGAGAGTGGTTTTGCTCCCAAACCGGCATAAAAACGGGCTATACCTTCAATATCGCTGCCTTCAAAATCCAGCACTAAATCCAAACCCGCATACCTTTTAATCAATGCGTCAAACAATGTGTGTAGGCCACCGTTGTAGCGTCCGGCATCGTCAGCGCCACCTAAAAGGTAATAAAGGTTTTTATGGTCGGTTAAAAAAATCGCCCCGCCGCATAAGGTATTGTGTTCATCGTACACCCCCCAGGCCTGTACCGCTCCCATTTTTATTGCCTTTGAAACCAATCGGGTCAATCGGTCGTAAGCCGCGTCATTAATTTCGGGAGTTTTATCTGCATAATGGCGTTTATAGAGTGCAATTACTGAGAACGGGTCAGCATTTTCAAAAGCAGCTATCTTATTGGCCTCTGCCTTTTTAATATTTCGCTTGGTGTTGTTGTTATATCCTGACGCAATCTTTTCGTACACAGGGATTAAGGGCAGGCGGTAATTTGTGCGTGTTCTCAGTTTTCCTAAACCATCAAGGGGCTTTGAGAACACATTAAGCTGCATATCAAAAAGAGTGTAGTGAGCTGGGAGGGCACTGAAAAATGCCTTCAATAACGCTTCACCGGTTTCAGTTGTAGAAAAAACGCCTAATTGCTGGCAAAAAAACGGTTGGTAACAATATGTAAAACCCCATTTGCGACGGTGGGGCAAGGGCATCACGGCTTTGTAATCGTCATACACAAGGGCATCCCAATCATCACACACCTCATCCAAATACCATGAGTACCCGTAAATAAGGCTATTGAGGGCTTTATTTATACAAGCATCCCAAAGTGCATCGTCAATCTCGTCCCTATGTAAAAACTCAATCTTCATTTGTTATGCAAAAACTAGTCATTGCCTCGTAAACATCACTCCAGCCTTTCCATTCAGGCAAGCTTCCCAGCGACTCATTGTGCCATAAACTGCTAAACTCACCACCGTATTGTTTCACAGGTGTAGCTAGTTTTTCAATTTCCTTTATAGCATTTAACGTGTTAAGTTTCATATAGTTTTTCAGTGTTACATCCATCACTGCAAACGGGTGCACTGTGAGTGGGGTAACCTCGTTCCGTTCCAAGTCAAACCAAAAGAACGGTGACGAAATACCTGCGCGGTAGCCGGTGTTATCAGCATAGCCCATGCTGTATTCATGGGTGATACCACATTCAATCAACTGCCTGTAAGTATCCGGTAATGTAAATCTAAGGTAGTGTTGTCTGCTGCACTCCACAGTGCGGCCAATGATTTCCTCTAACCTTCTTTTCTCGGCCAAGATAATGGCTTCGTTATTAAACGAGCGGTAAGAAGGGTGTATACCCGCCATATTTTGGGATGAAACAGAATTAATTACGGCTAAAACTGATTTTTTGGTGTGTAAGGGAGTGGGGTCGTGCTTACCACCTGTACCCATATGAAAAAAATACACAGGGCTAATGTTGTATTGCTCATGTATTTTATGTTGGTATGCAAACGTATTATTAGGGTCGGGCACAAGGTTTAGAGTAGCCAACATACGTTGCTCCAAGCCTTTAAAGTTTCCCTTGGTAAATTGCTTTCCGGCTCCCAAAACACTGCTGATAAGAGGCCGGTATTTGTAGTAATACACTTGGTCGATATCCAACGTGGGCACGTAGCTGTATGACAAAGGTTTTAAAGCGAGACCATGTGTGTTATTAAGCATCCTTCGCAGTCCATCTGCCCAAATATTAATCAGCGGCAGGTGCAGTAAATTGTTTTTAAACAAAAAACTTTGTTTTGCAGCAAACCTTCCGTGGTTGTCGCGGGTGGTATCAGTATATTCTTCGTAGCGGCTTGTTAACCAAAACGCGGCACTGAAAATATCAAAAGGTATATCCCCTTCACCCGCAAAAAGTGTAGGATTTTCCTGCCATTGCCCGATGGTAGGATTTACAGGGGTAATGCTTGTTTGAAACAGCAATCCCTGCGGAAAAATATTTATTGCTCCTTGTATGTAAGAGCTATCGTAATTAATACGTGCAGCTTTACTTTGCAAAAAAGCATCTTTGTTATCGGTAACTTCATAGTTGGCCCCGGGCATAAGACTAAACACTTGCTTGACCGCGTAAGTGAACCGAACGCTGCTTTGAGGGCAATAAATGATTACCATTAACGATTTATTAAATACTTTTGCAAATTAACTAAAACCGCTCAAGTACCACTTTTTTGAATGAAAACTGCACTAATAACAGGTATTACAGGACAAGACGGGGCATACCTTGCCGAATTTTTGCTGAATAAGGGCTATGAGGTACACGGTATTAAACGCCGCAGCTCGCTGTTTAATACTGACCGTATAGACCATTTGTACCAAGACCCGCACGAAAAGAATGTGAAGCTGAAACTTCACTACGGCGACTTGACGGATAGTACCAACCTGATTAGGATTATACAGGAGACCCAGCCTGACGAAATTTATAACCTTGCTGCACAAAGCCACGTACATGTGAGCTTTGAAACGCCTGAATATACTGCCAACAGCGATGCTATTGGTACGCTAAGGTTGTTGGAGGCCATCCGTATATTGAATTTGACGGAGAAAACACGCTTTTATCAAGCGTCAACATCAGAGTTGTACGGTTTGGTGCAAGAGGTGCCCCAAAGTGAAAAAACTCCGTTTTACCCCCGCTCTCCTTATGCGGTGGCTAAAATGTATGCATACTGGATTACGGTAAACTACCGCGAAGCCTACAATATGTTTGCTACCAACGGTATTTTGTTTAACCACGAATCACCAATACGCGGGGAAACTTTTGTAACCCGTAAGATAACCCGTGCGGCTTCAAAAATTACGTTGGGCTTGCAAGAAAAGTTGTATGTGGGTAATTTGGATGCTCAGCGCGATTGGGGTCACGCGAAAGATTACGTAGAGGCGATGTACTTGATGCTACAACAAGAAAAAGCCGAGGATTATGTAGTAGCCACAGGGGTTACCACCCATGTGCGCGATTTTATCCGTATGGCGTTTGCGTTTCTTGGCATTACTATTGAATTTAAAGGTGAGGGAGTGAAGGAAGTTGGTGTGGTATCCTCAATAAACCTTGACCGCTTAACCGCGTTAGATATTAGCACAGGCTTGAAAGAAGGACAAGAAGTGATTGCGGTTGACCCTCGTTATTTCCGTCCTACCGAAGTAGACTTGCTAATAGGTGACCCTACCAAAGCCAAAACCAAATTGGGTTGGGAGCCTAAATACGACCTGAAAGCCCTTGTAGATGATATGATGCGCAGCGACTTGAAACTGATGAAAAAAGACAAGTATATGCGCGACGGCGGCTACAAGACGATGAACTATTTTGAATAGGGTTTGGTGGTTAGGGATTGGTGATTAGTGTTTTGTGTTGGGGCATGGAAAACAAAATTAACAGTTTCAAAGATTTAGAAGTTTGGCGAGTAGCGCATGAGTATGTACTCGCCATATATAAAAAGACAGCTTCTTTTCCTAAAACTGAAGAATATCGTTTGACCAACCAACTAATACGGGCATCAATCTCAATCCCAGCAAACATTGCTGAAGGATGCGGGCGTAAAACTACCGCTGAACTTATTCACTTTCTAACCATTTCAAGAGGTTCAACAGAGGAATGCAAGTATTTTTTGATACTCAGTAAGGATTTAAATTATATCAATATAGAAGAATTTACAAGCCTTAACTCAAGTTTAGATTCAATTGGAAAAATGCTGAATGGTTTATTAAGCAGGTTGAAACAAAAGTTAACCCAAACCACTAATCACCAATCACAAAACACAACTCATAATGGATAAGAGTTCAAAGATATATGTTGCCGGTCACCGTGGTATGGTGGGTTCGGCAATGGTTCGCAAATTACAGGCTGAAGGATATAATAACATAGTTACCCGCACCAGTGCTGAGTTGGATTTGCGTAATCAACAAGCTGTTACTGATTTTTTTGCGGCTGAAAAACCTGAGTATGTTTTTCTTTCGGCAGCAAAAGTGGGCGGTATTGTAGCCAACAATACTTACCGTGCCGATTTTTTGTACGATAACCTGATGATTCAAAACAACATCATTCACCAATCGTACGTAAACAATGTAAAAAAACTAATGTTCTTCGGGTCGTCGTGCATATATCCTAAGTTGGCACCACAACCGCTAAAAGAAGAATATTTGCTTACAGGGTTGCTGGAGCCTACCAATGAGCCGTATGCCATTGCTAAAATATCAGGCATAAAAATGTGCGAAGCCTACCGCGACCAATACGGTTGTAATTATATAGCCGTAATGCCCACCAACTTGTATGGGTTAAACGATAATTACCATCCCCAAAACTCACACGTATTGCCTGCGCTTATCCGCAAGTTTCATGAGGCTAAAGAAAGCGGAGCTTCTTTTGTTGAAATTTGGGGGACAGGTACCCCGTTGCGTGAATTTTTGTTTGCCGATGATTTAGCGGATGCTTGTTTTCATTTAATGCTGAATTACAACGAGAAACAGTTTGTAAACATTGGTTACGGCGAAGACTTGACTATAAAAGAACTGGCCGAAACCGTTAAAAATGTAATAGGCTATCAAGGCGAATTAAAATTTGATACCACCAAGCCTGACGGTACTCCACGTAAGCTGATGGACAGCAATAAACTGTTTTCAACAGGCTGGAAACCCAAAACAACTTTAACAGAGGGTATTAAGATTGCTTATGCCGATTTTCTGTCAAAAAATAGTAACCCAGTTCCAACAAATTAATATCCGGTTGAATTTCATACACAAATAGTGTATTTTGCGACTCTTTTGAAATAGCATTATGGCTGTTATAGGTAAAATTAGACAACGTTCGGGCCTTGTTATAGGCGTTATTTTTGTTTCGCTGCTTGCGTTCATCCTTACAGATGCCTTCTCAAGCAACAGTTCACTTTTTAACCGACAAGAAAATACCGTCGGAAAAATCGGAGGCACAAAAATCAAATTCGAAGACTTTGATAAAAAAGTTAACGAAGTAGAAGAAAACTACCGCAAACAATACGGTGAAGTTCCCAACGAGCTTCAAGGTATGATACGCGACCAAGTTTGGGAAAACTTCTTCAAAGACCTTGTATTGAAAAAACAATACGAGAAAATGGGTATTAAAATCAGTCCTGAGGAACTTACTTGGATTGAGTTTAAAGCTCCTGAGCCTTCGCAACGTATGGTGAGTTATTTTACCAACCCACAGGAAGGACAAATCTTTGAACAGTTCCGTAACCCAATGGGTCAGCTTGATCTTTCAAAAGCACTTGGTCACCGCCAGCAATTGGAAGAAGGTAGCGACGAAGAAAAGCAATGGATTGAATACATTGATAACGGTATCATGGAAGAAATCCAAAACAAAAAGTACTTCACGTACTTGCGTCAGGTTTCACACGTTACCTCACTAGAAGCCAAAGAAGATTTTGCTGCAACTAACACCAATGTTAAAGCACAGATTGTAAAACTTGACTTTTTCAGTATTTCAGATTCTACTATTAAAGTAACTGATGCTGAGTTGAGCGAATACTTGCAAAAACACCCAGAAGATTTCAAGCAAGAAGACTCTCGCAAAATGGAGTATGTGGCCTTTAACATATTCCCATCAAAAGAAGATTCTGCTTCTACTCTTAAATGGGCTGTAGAAAAAACCGAAGCGCTAAAACAAACTGCCAACGATTCAATTTATATCGTAAACAACGGTGGTATGTACGATACAACCTTTAAACGCCGCGGTGCTTTCAACCAAGAAGTTGAAGGTCCTTTGTTCAGTGCTGAAAAAGGTACAGTTGTAGGCCCCTTGTATAAAGACGGAGCGTATAAAATTTACAAAGTGTTGGATGCTAAAAACGACACCATTTTGTTTTACAATGCAGCTCAAATTCTTATCAGGCCTGAAGGTATCACCAAAGACGATACCATTAACGCCCGTAAAAAAGCTGCCGATGTACTGGCTCAAATTCGCGGTGGTAAATCGTTTGAAGATGCTGTAAAAGAATTTAGCGTAGACCCCGGTACTAACACTAAAGGTGGTGATTTGGGATGGTTTGAGAAAAAATCACCAATGTTGCCTAAAGACCTTGTGGATGCAGTAACCCGCACCCGCACCGGTGATTATACTATTGTAGCTACCGGCCAAGGTGTTCACCTTGTAAAAGTAACTGCTGAACCAAGCTCACGCATGGTAAAAGTGGCTGAGATCAGCCGTGTGATTGAACCCGGAAAAGAAACACTGAAAAGCATATCAAATAAGGCTACTGAATTCTATGGTTCTGCATCAAACGAAGAGCAGTTTAACCAACTGATTGAGAAAATGGGAATGAGCAAGCGTATAGCTGACCAAGTAGGTCCTAACGACCAAACGTTTTCAGGTATCAACGATGCTCGTCGTGTTGTACTTTGGGCGTTTAACGACGACCGTAAAGTTGGCGATATTTCTGAGCCTATGGATGTTGATGGTAACACCAAGATTATCATTGCACGTGTAGTAGGTATCCGCGAAAAAGGTACTGCCAAGGTAGAAGACGTTCGTGAGAAACTAGAAGAGCAAGTTCGTAAAGAAAAGAAAGCTGCCCAATTGCGTCAAAAAATGCAGGATGCACTGAACGGTGCTACCAGCCTTGACCAAGTGGCACAAAAACTAAACACTCAGGTAATAGATATTCCTTACCAAACTTTTGTATCTCCAAACGTTTTGAGTATCGGTATGGAGCCTCGTTTGTTGGGTTATTTGTTCGGCAGCGAGAAAAATAAAATTACCGGTCCTGTAAAAGGTCAAGCCGGCGTGTATGCATTTTACATAACAGCTAAGGATGAAGCTAAAGCTCCTGAAAAGCTAGACGAGGTTAAATTGCGTATGGCGCAACAAGCTACCAGCGGTTCAGAAATGCGTGCTACTGAAGCATTGCGCAAACTGTCTGATATTACAGATATGCGCTACAAATTCTATTAATAGATAAAAGACTTTATAAGAACGGGGCTGCCATTTGGTAGCCCCGTTTTGTTTTAAGGCGGTTGTATAAAATAATAAGAGGGCTGGCTCAAAACCATTAATTTAGCTGAGACGTGGTAAGAATTAATGCAAACAACCACATTCGGCACGGATTTTACGGAGAATAGAATAATGAAAAGTTTTTGGGGAATACTTTTACTGTTTGTAGCTGTTGTTGGTCGTGCCGAGCTGGTTAAAAAAGGCACGACTGCTTTACAAGCAATAGACGGCAATGCAATGGTAGAGTTTGCAGATAGTGCTATGGTTTATCCATACGAGCCTGCATACGGCAAATGGCGCATGATTATGTGGGTAGGCTATGTAGATACCCAATACATAAAAGAGGGCAATAAGATAAAGGCAGGCACCCCTTTGCGTGAGTTTTTTGATTTCAGTATTCGTTCTAAGACTGTTACTGATTTTACATTGCCCTTCTTTAACGACCCGTTGCAGGGCAATTACAGGCATTTAAAAAAGTTTGCCCTCTATTTATACATTCCCGATACGGCCATTATTGAATCAACCCGCATGGAACCCCGCTTTGAAGCAGTTGCTAAAGCCAAAAAGAACAAACAATGGGGGGTATTTGAAAAGTTTGCTGTTGATTTCGGCTTTATCAAGGCTGAATTGACAGGGCCTTATACGATGTGGTTTGCCCACGACGGACGTTCGCCTGAAGGAGCCAATGATTTCCGCATGATGGTGTTTACAGATACAGCCAATCGTGTGGTAGCGGTTTCTACTGACGGCTATCGCGAACTGGATATTAAATACAAAGAGAAAAGTGCCTTAGACCGCACCTACACAATCTTTTACCTGGTAGCCTTGCCCCCGCAAGACCGCACCCAAATTGAAACCACTTTTAAAGAAGTGTATCGCTTTAGGGATTAATTCTTACCCTGAGCTTGCCGAAGGGCTTTTACCATTATTGAAACGTCCGCCTGACCCTGAGCTTGTCGAAGGGAGGCGGACGTTTCATATAATGCCTTATTACAACGCAGGTTTATCGTTGTCGTTAGTGGGTGTAGTAGTGTTGGTAGGAGCGTCCGCCTTTTTATCATCCCCTTTCAGGTAATTGGGTAGGTTCATTCCTGCCATATTAAACAAATCGTTTAATGGGGGCACGGCCTTCATCATTCCTGAAATAAAGTTAGAGGTACTGGTAGTGCCATCGGCATTACTGCCGTTTTCCCAAACCGTAATCTTATCAATTTTAATGTTTTTAACGGCCTCTACCTGTGTGCGCACCAATTCGGGCAGTTTATCAGCAATTAAGAAGGTAACCGCTTTAGCAGGGTCGCCGCCGGCAGCCGCTACAATGCGTTGGTAACCTTCGGCCTGCTTGGTAAGTATTTCGTACATACCGCGGGCCTCAGCGTCCATTTTAGCAAATATTGCATCTGCCTCACCTTTTGCCCTGCGGCGCAGTTGCTCTGCTTCGGCTTCAGCGTCGATAATCGCCTTTTCTTTTTCTATTTGTGCAGGGATAATAATGTTAGCTTCTTGGGTTGCCTTTTCGCGCTGTGCACGGGCTTCTTCCGCAAGTTTTTCAGCATGGTACGATTCTTCCAATGCTTTTGCAGTTTGCACCTTTTCAGCCGATACCGCCTTTTTGTTAGCCTCTGCTTCGCGTTCACGACGCAACGAATCAGAATTGGCAATGGTGATTTTTGCCGTGTTTTCACCTTCCACCGCAATTGAGTTCGCTTCAGCGGTTTTTATACGGGTTTCGCGTTCTGCTTCTGCCTTACCGATGGCCTCGTCGCGTTTTGCAATCGCAATCAATACCTCACGGTCTTTTACCGTATTGGCAATACTGGCATCCCTGTCGCGTTGGGTTTCGGCAATACTTACGTCTTTATCACGTTCGGCTACCGCCTTACCAATCTCACCAAAGCGGTCTTGCTCAGCAACGCTCTTTTTAGCCTCGTTAATGGCTTTTGCAGCAGCTTCCTTACCCAAGGCCTCAATATAGCCCGATTCGTCTCTTATATCCGTTACGTTTACGTTTATCAGTTTCAAGCCTATTTTGCGCAATTCTGTATCTACGTTGGTTGAAACGTTGGCCAAAAACTTATCACGGTCGCTGTTAATCTCTTCAATATCCATGGTTGCAATCACCAAACGTAATTGGCCAAACAGCATATCCTTAGCCAACTCGTGTATTTGGTCGTTGCTAAGACCCAAAAGACGTTCGGCAGCGTTGTTCATGCTGTCAGGGTCGGTGGTAATTGCAATGGTAAAACGGCAGGGAACATCTACACGGATGTTTTGCTTACTAAGTGCATTAGTAAGGTTAGCTTCGATAGAAATGGGCTTCAAATCCAAAAAGGCATAGCTTTGGATAACCGGCCAGATAAAGGCGGCACCACCATGCACACAACGTGCGGTAGACTGTTTTCCGGTTTTACCGTAAATAACCAAAATTTTGTCTGACGGACAACGTTTGTAACGCGATAAAAGGGCTGCAAATGTTACAAACAGAACGGCAGCAATTACAACTACAAAAATTAATTCGGGCATAAACTAATGAACTATTAAAGAGGTTAGATTTTTTCTACTAATACTATTTTATCGGTAAGTATTTCTTTCACTTTTGCCATAGAGCCGGTGGGCAGTGCGTCCCCTTCGGTCATTGCATCCAGCTCGTGCAAACTGCCTTGTATTTGCACGTGTACTTTACCTGCTCCGCTTTTATTGGCCGGAACGGTGAGATATACCTGTGCGGTTTTATCTATGGCATTTTTCAACTCCATGTTGCCTGATTGGCTAAGCTTGCTGATGGCGAAAAACATGTACATGACTGCTGCTACGAGCAAAGCACCCACCAACACGCCGATAAGTAAAGTTATTGCGCGGTTGCCAATGGTGTCTTCTAACGATAATACCGTCCAGCCGAAGCCCAAGAAGAAGTTTACAAAGTTGCGGAAGGTGAACAGTTGAAACGGAGTATCACCGCCGTGGTGGGTTTCCATATCACCTGAAAAATCGGCATCAACACCGCCGTCGCTATCCATGCCTGTGAAGGTGGCGATAGTTTGAAAGATAAAAATAAGGGTAGAAACAAGGGTAATGGCCCATAGCATTTTATCGAAGCCGTCGAGGGCAGTCCACCATTCTGTCATAGGTTTAAGAGCGTTTTTAACAAAAATACGCGACAAGCCCTAATAAACATAGAAAAACCGAAAGTTTTCGGCGAACAAACAGCTTAGAAACGTGAACCTACTGTAAACATCAAACGGGTGATGCCTACTTTATTACTTGAGGTGAAATAGGGTCTGTTTGAGGTTTCTAATAAATACGGAGTATAGAACTCACTAAACTGCTCGTACATTAATGCGGCATCAAAAAACAGGTTTCCTGACGGTTCCTGATAGCCAAAGCCGAGGCTATATACCTGCAAGGCAAGGTTCTCGCCTTTGATGGCATTTAAAATTACATTGTTAAACGGCGAAGCATACATTGCATATCCTGCCCTGAAACGGTAATCTAAATAATTGTATTCGCCCCCGATGCGGAAATTATCAGCCGTCCTAAAATTATCACGTACTAAATTGTTTACGAAAATGAGTTCGCTGGTTGGGCTTTGGGCTTCTTTATAATTCACCATCTCGTAATCAATGGCTACCATGGCTGTTTTTTTCAAAACTAGGGCAGTGCTCAATACCATTTTTCCCGGGGTAACAAATTTATACTTAAAGTTGCCGGGGTCAGAACTCAGTAGTTGTCCTGAGGTGTACACAAACTGACCGTTTGTAAAGTTACGAGACATGAACGTATAACTAAACTGGTCGGTAAGGGTGTATGAGGTAGGCGAGTGGTAAGCCAAACCCAAGCGAAGCCAGTCATTAGCTCTGAACATTAGCCCTACTTTACCATTAAAGCCCGTTCCTGAGGTAGAAACAGTTGTGTTTTGTTCAAACGAAACGTTGGGGCTTAGGTTGGGGTCGTCAGACTGTTCGGTGATGGTTTCGGTTGAGTTATACCGTATTGCGGGAACACTTATAGCAGCTCCAAAATACATACGGTGGCTAAAGTTCCCTCCCCACGAGATATTCCAATCGGTTTGCCTGCCGCTTTGCTGATAGCGGTAGTTTTGGTTCATGGTTACTACGTTGGGCAGGTTTGCTTCGTATTTATTATCACCTACGTGAACAATGGTATTTGCCGCTAAGGCTAATTCTTCGGGGTAAAAGGGATAAAAATTGTTGGCAGTGCTATTCCAGTCAACATATTTAGTGGCTTGTTCGGCCAGATAATCCAAATAACTGCTTTGTGAATTTGGGGCAGAGATTGTAATATTTCGGTTGAAATCATTTACGCGGTTAAATCCAAAGCCAAACGAGTAACTCACCAATCCAGTGGTTTTTTCCTTACCCATTTTGGTTTGCACTTTAGATAACACAATTCCAATATTGGGTATTGAAAAATTAAAGCGATTGTCTTGCACGTTATGGTCGAGATAGGTGCCGCTGTTTCCGGTAAAGTTTAACCCGATAGTGCCCGATGCCTGACTTATTCGGATTTGTCCCAATGCGGCAGGATTTACCTGCGACACACTAAAATCAATACCGGTAGCACCAATTGCGCCGCCCATACCCATGCTTCGGGCCGTACCAAACTGGCGGGTTACAGAATATCGTTTAAGGTCTAAAAAACCTTGAGCCTGTGCTTGCACAGCAAGCCCTGCCAGCATCGATGCTAAAATTAATTTCTTCATGCAAAAGTGCTTACAAAAAACAGCTTAGATTACCTTCTTCTGCCGCCGCCACCGTTATTACCTCCACCACCACCGCCGGTGCTACCGCCGTTACGGTTAGAGCCTCCGTTATTGCCTCCGGTGTTTTGTGGGGCAAATACATCGCGGGGAGCATTATTGGTAGGTTGGGGAGTATAGCGTTGTTGTGTAGGGGCTTGCGGAGCAGGCTGCACATTAGTTGGCGTGTTGTTGTTACGCGATGGTGTTGTGCTTGCGTTTCCATTACCATACGTGCCTCCAGCGGGCGAAGGGTTGTAATTTGTTGGCGGAGGCGTTGTATTAGTTGATGGAGCAGATGGGGTTGACGGTGTATTACTACCCGTTGGGTAAGTACGGTAATCGGGTTGTGTGCGAGTACCGGTAGTTGTTGGGGTAGTAGGTGTTGTATTAACATCACCCCTTGTATAAGTGCCGCCTGCGGGGGGAGTTGTAGGGGTAGGAGTATTGCCTGTGGTTGGTTGCTCAATACGTTCTGTACGGCCTACAATACGAGAACCGCCGTTGGTTCCTGCGGTTTGTGTGGCAGGCATAAAGCTGTTGGTGGGTCTTCGGCGGGTGTTTACGGTATTAGATACTGTGCTGCCGCCGTTGTTATTACCGATACTCCAAAAAGGGTCGTAGGGGTTATGTCCCCAATGTGAATAATAAGGCGAATATGGGTTATACCCCATGTAAGGATTATAAGGGTTATAGCCCCAGCTATTGTAGCTAAATGGCATATATACCCAAGTATTCATCCATGGGTCGTAAACAAAGTTATTATTCCAAGGATTATTCCAGCTATTATATCCCCATGAATTATTCCAGCCCCAGTAATTATTATTCCACCCCCAAGGGTCGTATGGGTTGTATCCGGCATTCCAATTATTGTAGCCCCAACCTGAATTAAAAGTGGGTCCTATGTACCACGAATTATTCCATGTGTTGTATGAAATTGACATGCCCGGGCTTGACATCCAAGGGTAAAACATGGGAGAGTATGGTCTGCGGCCAAAATACGAACCACCGTAGTAGTTATTGGTAATGTTGTATTGTGGGGTGCCTTGCAATGAATTTGGGTTTGAAGGCGGAGGAGTAATATTGGTAGAAGTATTATTATTTTGAGAATACTGCTGATAGTTAGTGCCGCGTTGTGCAGCATTTGGGTTTGCAGTTTCGTCGTGGGTATTATCGTAGTACGAAGAGTTGCCTTGGTATTGTTCTACCGGCGCTTCTTCCACTTCTGTCTTAGCCTCCTCGCGTTTGGCGGAGGTGTTTTTTTTCACATCATCGGGCGAAAAATACGCATCGTCGGTATTATTCTGCCTTTGGTATCGGCTATTTGAATATTTTTGCGACGTTGAGCAAGCGCCCAACAAAAGAACAATAACTAAAGAAGATACCCATTTCATAACGTGTGTGGTTTTGGGGTGTTACACTGTAAATACTTCAAAAACCATTCCAAAGCAAATGGTAACAAAGCCTGCTGACTTGTACAAGGTAGGCAATAAACTTGAATAATGTAAACACAATGGACAATAAAAAAGTAAAACGCAGCGAGGACTACTCGCTTTGGTACAACAACCTTGTGAAAAACGCCGATTTGGCCGAGCATAGTGCAGTTAAAGGATGTATGGTGATAAAGCCGTACGGCTATGCAATATGGGAGAAGATGCAACAGGATTTGGACAGGAGGTTCAAAGCTACCGGACACGTGAATGCATATTTTCCGCTTTTTGTGCCCAAAAGTCTTTTTGAGGCCGAAGAAAAAAATGCGGAAGGCTTTGCAAAAGAATGTGCAGTTGTAACTCACTACCGACTAAAAGCTGACCCTGATAACAAAGGCAAATTGATTGTTGACCCCAACAGCAAACTGGAAGAAGAGCTGATAGTACGCCCCACCAGTGAGGCGATTATTTGGAACACCTATAAAGGCTGGATACAGAGCTACCGCGATTTGCCAATTTTGGTAAACCAATGGGCTAACGTAGTGCGTTGGGAAATGCGTACCCGTTTGTTCCTTCGCACGGCTGAGTTTTTGTGGCAAGAGGGGCACACTGCCCATGCTACCGCACAAGAAGCAGTGGCCGAAACCAAACAAATGCTGGAGGTGTATGCTGATTTTGCTGAAAACGTATTGGCCGTGCCTGTAGTAAAGGGTGTGAAAACCGAAAACGAACGTTTTGCAGGTGCCGATGATACCTACTGTATAGAAGGTTTGATGCAAGATGGGAAAGCATTGCAAATGGGTACCTCACACTTTTTAGGGCAAAACTTTGCCAAAGCATTTGATGTGAAATTTGCCGATAAAGAAGGTAAGTTGGATTATGTGTGGGCAACATCGTGGGGGGTGAGTACCCGCCTGATGGGTGCTTTGATTATGGCGCACAGCGATGACGACGGGTTGGTATTGCCACCTCGTTTGGCTCCCATACAAGTGGTAATTATACCTATTTATCGTAGCGAAGAAGAGTTTGCTTTGGTGAACGAAAAAGCCCTTGAAGCCAAAAAAATGCTGGAGGCGAAAGGATTATCAGTAAAGTATGATAACCGCGATACGCACAAGCCCGGCTTTAAATTTAACGAGTACGAATTGAAAGGTGTACCCGTGCGCATAGCCATTGGTCCTAAAGATGTGGAAAAGGGTACTGTTGAGGTGGCTCGCCGCGATACCAAAGAGAAGGAGTTTTTAAGCATGATTGATTTGGACGAGAAGATTGTGCACCTGCTTGAGAACATCCAAAACAATATATACCAGCGTGCCCTTGATTTTAGGGATAATAACATCCATTATGCAAATACTTGGGATGAGTTTACCGATATATTAGAAAACAAAGCCGGTTTTATAGCAGCACATTGGGACGGTACTACTGAAACCGAGGTGAAAATTAAAGAGCTTACTAAAGCAACCATTCGTTGTATACCTTTAGATAATAAACAAGAAGAAGGCACTTGTATATTAACAGGAAAGCCGTCTACCCAACGGGTATTATTTGCAAAAGCATATTAATTAAGCCGGTAGCACGCTTGTTTATCACATAGCTTGCCAACGGTAGTTGACCCATATACAAAGGGGCAAAAGCACATACAGTACTTTTGCCCTTTTGTTTTTTGGGAATTTAAGAGCATTACAAACAGTTATCTTACTTGTTCAAATCAGCTACAGTATTGCAAAAAATGTGTCCACCTTATTTTATTCATTAGTTATAAGTAATCATGTTTATTATATTATACATGAACGATTGATTTGAACAAGAAACGGTTGATTTCACAGCGTATAACAATTGATTAATATGCCCACCTTTGTTAGTGAAATAAATAACTGCTAACTTACTTATGAATCGGTTTTTACTACTTTCGGTATTTATCCTGCTTAGCTGCCTTGAGAGCTATTCGCAAAATTTTAATTACCTAAAAAAAATAACCCCCCCCAATACCGATAGTGCAAGGGTTGCGGGTGACAACTTCGGGGTATCCGTGAGCCTCAGCGGTAATTATGCTATTATAGGCTCGTCCGATGCTGAGTACGATTCAGCTGGGAATAACTCTTTAAATGCTGCCGGTAGTGCCCATATATGGGAGCGCAACCCAAGTACGGGCGTATGGGGCAGGGTAAAAAGACTGTCTCCAAGAAGTTCAGGCGGGGGAGATACTGCCCGTGCCACAAGTGATTTTTTTGGTATTTCTGTCGGTATCAGTGGTGATTATTGTGTGGTGGGTGCACGCGACCATGATTTTGACTCCACAGGGTTTAACAATATGTCATCAGCCGGAGCTGCTTATATCTGGGAACGAAACAGCGTTGGAGCATGGACGCAAGTGAAAAAAATTACTGCACCCGACCGACAAAGTTTGGACCAGTTTGGTACAAGGGTGGCCATAGATGGCACTACCATTGTAGTAGGCGCGCCGGGCCATGACCGGGATAGTGCCAACGGTAACGGTAAAAGTAATGCCGGTGCAGCGTGGATATACGAAAGGGTGAACGGGGTTTGGGGTTTTCAAAAGAAAATAACCCCCCCCAATACCGATAGTGCAAGGGTAGCCAGTGATAACTTTGGTGTTGCTGTAGCCGTTAGCGGTGATTATATAGCAGTGGGTGCCAATGGACAAGACTGGGACAGTGCGGGCGGCAGATTTAAAAGTTTGGCCGGTGCGGTATATATGTTTGAACGAAGAAACGGAGTATGGGGGTATGCCAAAAAACTAACCCCGCCCAATACCGATAGCGCAAGGGTAGGCAGCGACCAATTTGGGCAAAACATGAGTTTACAAGGCACTACACTGGTAGTAGGGGCGGTTAGCAATGATTATGACAGTGCGGGCGGCAATTTTGCCCTACAAACCGGAGCAGCGTATGTTTTTGAACGCAATAACGGGGTATGGGGATATGTGAAAAAACTTACCCCACCCTCCAATACCAGTGATAGTGCAAGGAAGATTGGTGATGGGTTTGGTAACTCATTAAGCATAAGCGGTAATTATATATTAATAGGTGCTTCACAGCAGGATTGGGACAGCTCTGGTGTTAACTTCAAATCTACATCGGGGGCTGCCTATGTGTTTAAGAAAAGCAACGGCGTTTGGGGCTACAGCAAAAAGCTAACCCCGCCCGATACTGACAGTGCCCGTGTAGCCGGTGATCGCTTTGGTACAGCAGTAGCAGTTGACGGAACGTATGCATTAATAAGCTCGGGTACACAAGGTGCCGGTAACGATTGGGACAGTGCCGGCGGAAACTATAAAAGCAATGCCGGAGCGGCCTACTTTTTTCAAAATAGTACCTGCGAACTTGAATACAACAACGGCTGGGTAGGTTCTAGCCCCAGCGGCTCTACCGTATCTTGTGTTTGTACTGTTTCAGCCGGAACGGCTACAATCGCTTCCGGTGCAGTGTTAAACACCTTAACGGTGAATAGCGGAACCACCGCCAGCCTAAGCGGTGATTTAAACATAAAGAGTAACTACACCAACAACGGAACTGTAAGCGGAGTAGGTAAAATAGTATTAGACGGTACTTCAGCCCAGAACATTTACGGAACGGGTACTACCCGTAACCTGCAACTGAACAATAGTGCAGGAGCTACCATACAGGACTCACTTGGCATCAACGGAGTACTTACTCTTACCAGCGGTACCCTAACCACCAATGACAAACTAAAATTAGAAGCCACGGGAGCAACCACCTATGGCCAGATAGCAGGCACAGGCACAGGTACTCTAAGCGGCAGCGTAACCGCTGAAATGCTGATAGCAGGAGGCGGAGCCGATTGGAGACCTGTGAACTCACCCGTTAGCGGAGCAACCTTAGCACAAGTAAACGACGATGTAAACCTTAACTTCGGTACACCTGATAATGGTTTTGCTACCGTGTATTACTTTAACGAGCAAACCTCACCTTATTGGTCAATTCCTTCAGGCACGAGTGCAGCCTTTGGCGACAGTGCCTACTCTATTTATATGGGCGGTACTTCAAGCTGGGCTAATCCGCTTCCCCTTACTTTAGATATCCAAGGATCTTACCGAGGAACATCCGACTATACCCACGCTAACCTCACCCGTACAGGCTCAATGGCAGATACCACAGGCTGGCATTACATAGGCAACCCATGGCCCAGCGGATTTACCTGGGACGATAACAACATCACGATTAACAGCGGTGGTGTACAAGGCAACCAAGTATGGTTATACAACCAAAGCGCAGGAGCATACCAAGTATTTGACGGAACGGATAACGGAGTAATCCCGCCCTTTACCCCGATGCTGATAGAAGTAACCACAAACAACACCAGCATCACTTTAAAGAACAGTGCCAGAACAACAGACAGTTTGGTAAACTACTTTGATAAAACCAGTCTGCCCAACTTTGTACAAGTACAAGTAAGCGACAACAACGGCAAAACAGACAAAGTGAAGTTTTATACCGATGATAACGCTACCAACGGTTACGATGTGATGGACGGTAACAAACGTCCTAACTTAGCAGCTCCCAACTTATACTTTGTATTAGAAGGCAAGAAAGCGAACAAAGAAGTATGGAACACATTGCCCGAAAACAATGAAGCAGCCCAACTAAGTTTTGAAGCCAAAGAAGCAGGACAATACACCTTCAGCTTCACCAAAGAAAACATGGCTCCTAATATCACCGTTGAATTAGAAGACAAGCAAAGCGGAGCTAAACACGACATCACCAAAGGCGATTACACCTTTGCCCACGACCTTAGCAATACAGCCAACCGTTTTGAACTACGTTTCAGCAAGAAAAGCGGCGTAAGTGTAGAAGAAGTAACAGAAAACAAAGTTCCTGTGTATGTGGGCAGCACGGGTAACACTATTACCATCAATGCACCCAACACAACAAGCTACACGGTAGAAGTGTTAGACTTGTTGGGCAGAACGGTACAAGCCCCTGTAAGCTTCACAGGCAACCAAATACAAACCCTAACCGTAAACGGAGTATCAACGGGCTACTATCTGGTAAAAGTAAACGGTAACAATGTTTATAAAACCGTGAAAGTGTTTTTGAAATAAACACTCCCGATAAATTCTATGAAACCCGCTTGTAGTTTTTGCAGGCGGGTTTTGTTTTTATGTACAAACAACTAAACTTTGTGCATCATAAATAAATCCCCTGAGAAGATGCCTAAAACCCGTATAGAAGAGATTGTAGATATAATGCGCAATAAATCGGTAGCAAAACAACAAGCCTATCAGGCCACTGTTGAAGTGATGGCCGAGTTTAAGAAAGTGATGCAGGGATATGAGCAAAACCTGAACAATCAAATACAAGGACTGCACAAAAATCTTGATGTGAAATTTACAGAAGTAGGCCCTTTTGAAGCGCATCTGAAATTTGGAGGAGATACACTGGTGTTTATGATGCACACCAATATTTTTGATTTTGACAGCGGCCATGCAATCAACAAATTGCCGTATGTGAAAGAAGACCCGTTGCGCGAATACTGCGGGTTGATACAGGTATATAATTTTCTTTCAGACTCACTGAAATACAACAGAGGGGGAGATATGGGCTCGCTGATTACCCGTCTGTTTGTGAACCGCGAGAAACACTTTTTTATGGATGGCAGCCGTCCGTTTAGCTTTTTGTACAACGATTTCACTACTATGGAAATGGGCGAGATGTACACCAATAAAATTCTTGAAGAGTGTATGCTTCATTGCCTGCATAATGATTTGCTTGTTCCGCCGTTTGATATGTTTAACATCATTACCGTTGAGCAAAAAAATTATAACAGCTACAACTCGGGCTTCAATACTTCAAAGGTTGGATTTAGAGCCAGGTTTGAAAGTGAGGAGTAATATGCGTTGGCATTGGTTAATTGTTGCCTTTGCCTGTACAGTATACGGATGCAATACAAATAAGCAGCCCGATAAACAGGGCTTTGATACAATTATGGGGTTGCTAAAAACAATGTATCCGCAACCGCCAATCGATACGATTTCTTTAACTACCAACCAAACAGCGTTTGTTTATCATAACGACAGCATTGTAATTAACCATCTGTTTGTTCCGCTATTTCCTGAGTATGAGTCGGATGATAAGGGAAAAAATACAGCTATAGTTGATACACCGATAGTTTCCTATAAAGAAAAAAAATGGGAGCTTCCGTTGAGTTTGCAGCGGGCACGTTTGCAGTTAGAGGCTGTTTTGTTTGTGCCTCTTTCAAAAAATGGGTTTATAGTACTTGTTTTGACTGACCCGCAAGAAACTGGTGCTTTTGCCGGAAAGTGTACAGTGGTTGCAATAGATACTGCTGAAACAAAAGATATAACAGTGTTACAAACGGATTGGCTGCCCGGCGCGTTGTACATTACTGATTATAACAACGACGGAGTGATAGAATTAATAGATTACAAAAACAACGGCTTTCACGGCAACGGCCAATACCTGAATGGTTATTATACAGCTACGCTAAGGAGTCTAAATACCCTTGACGGAGTTGAAGGGCAACAGCCGGTTAATTTTTTCGATTCTGCCCAAAACAATCAAACGCTTTTTTATCTTAATTGATTGAGTTGTGGTAAGCTGCTGCATAAAGCAGGCGCTACAAAAAGTATAACTACAAAATGCTGAAAATAGCTTGGAGTCCTATTTACGCCCACCCATTGCCCGAAGGTCACCGTTTTCCGATGGAGAAATACGACCTGATTCCTAAACAGCTGATACACGAAGGAGCAATAACTGAGCACAATCTTTTTGAACCAGAACCGCTGGACGATGAGACCATTTTGCTGACCCACGACGCGGAGTATTGGCAGCGGATGAAGCACCTTGAGTTGACCCCGAAAGAGATGCGCAAAATTGGGTTTCCGCTGTCGGAAGAGTTGGTGCAACGCGAGATTATTATATGCAAGGGAACCATTGACTGCACCGTCCATGCACGTGAGTACGGGGTAGCGATGAATGTGGCCGGAGGCACTCATCATGCGTTTACTGGTAGCGGGGAGGGTTTTTGCCTGCTGAATGATTTTGCGGTGGCGGCAAACTATCTCTTAAAACAAAACCCGGCCGAACGGATATTGATAATTGATTTAGACGTGCACCAAGGCAACGGCACTGCGCAAATTTTTGCCGGCAGCAAACAGGTGTTTTGCTTTAGTATGCACGGCAAAGACAATTATCCTTACAAAAAAGAAAAATCGCATTTGGATATCGAAGTGCCTACCCATACCGCCGATGCAGAATACCTTGCCTTGTTGCATACCCATTTGCCAAAAATTATTGCCGACTTTGCACCCACTTTTGCCTTTTACCTGTCGGGCGTGGATATTTTGGCAACAGATAAATTAGGGAAGCTTTCGGTGAGTATGCAGGGGTGTGAACAGCGAGATGCTTACGTGTTTGAAACGCTTAAAGCCCTTGGTATTCCTGTAGTTGTGAGCATGGGTGGAGGGTACTCACCCCGCCTTAGCGATGTGGTAAATGCCCATTGTAATACCTTTAAGCAAGCCCTGAGGGTATATTTTTAAGCATTTTTATAAATTTCACTTGCTATTGTTTTTCCTAATTCCTTTAAATTAGCATAAAATTTCTATTTTGAGATGAAAATGCAGGGAACTATCCTTCAAGGTTTTAACAGTGTAATGTTTGGTGCAGCAAACTACGGTGCTGTACGCTCGGCGGCTAAACCCAAAAGCGGCGACGAGGATGAAGAAGAAGACGACGAAAACTACAGCGATGTAGAAGAGGACGATGATGATGATGATTTTGAGACCGACACCGATGCGGGTTATCAAACCGGGTTTAACGACTTTGATGATGACGACGACTTTGAAGACGACGATTTTTAATCGTCGCTCTTCGCTTAAAAGTCAAGCATAATCAAGGGTGTTTTTATCAAATTGCTGCGGTTAAGACTACGGTCGACCAAGGTAATTTCGTAATACACTGAATCGGGTTTGTAGGTAGCCAAATCAAGCAGAAAAAACGGAGTAATTACATCTATCCTTCCCTTTATACTTTTATTTTTTCCTTCAGGCGTCAGGTATTTTATCCGCTGGCTAAAATTTACTGTGTCTTTGTATAGTGTATCAGGGCCGATGAATTGCGAGGTGATTTTAGCAGGCAAGCCGTTTTCAATCACATAAAACTCAACAAAAAGGTTGTTAAAAAACGGGCTACCGTATGAATACGGGGGGACTGAATCGCTTTCGCTTAGGCCTATATCGCCGTCACCGTCTTTAAACGTAAGATTTAGTGTAACAAAGCTGTCTTTTCCGGCTGTGTTTTTAAATTTGCTGTATCCCGTATAACCCAATTCGGGAACAGGTGGGCCTCCATCATCGCTTCGCGAGCAACTTTGCAGCGCGGTTAGCGTAACAAGGGCTATAGCCGTATATTTTAATAATTGTAACCCATTCATAGATGCTTACCCGTTTAAAACAGGAGATATTTACTACAAATAACGATTTTTTTGAAGAAAGCGTTTATGAAGTTTTCAGTTTTCAGGCAAAACACTGTGCTGTGTATGCCCAATACCTCGATTTTTTACGGGTAAATCCGGCTAGGGTGCAGCAGTTGCACCAAATACCCTTTTTGCCTATCCGCTTTTTTAAAACCCATGATGTATTGGCAGAGGGAATGCATGCACAGCATACCTTTTTGAGCAGCAGTACAACAGGTACGGGACAAAGCCGCCACCTTGCCGCTGATTTAGGGGTTTATGAAAACTCTTTTAACAAGGGATTTGAGTTATTTTACGGTGTACCCCAAGAGTATTGCATATTGGCTCTATTACCCGGTTATTTAGAACGTACGGGTTCATCATTGGTGTATATGGCTGATAAGCTGAAACAACAAAGCGGACATGCCGATAGCGGCTTTTACCTGAATGATTTTGAGGGGCTGGCTAAGGTAATACGCCAAAATGAAGCGAAGGGGCAAAAAACATTGTTGCTGGGGGTATCGTTTGCTTTGCTTGATTTTGCGGCTCAATACCCGATGGAGTTGACACATACCCTGATTATGGAAACGGGAGGGATGAAGGGCAGGAGGAAGGAAATTACCCGCAAAGAGCTGCACACAGAGCTACAAACTGCTTTTGGACCATCGGCCATACATTCTGAGTATGGCATGACGGAACTGTTTTCACAGGCGTATTCAAAAAGCGAAGGGCGGTTCTTTTGTCCACCGTGGATGCGTGTTTTGGTGCGCGATGCCGACGATCCGTTTAGCTATGCCGCCACAGGAAAAACAGGCGGAATAAATGTGATTGACCTTGCCAATTTGTATTCGTGCAGTTTTATAGAGACGGAAGATTTAGGTAGGAAATATGTCGACGGAAGTTTTGAGGTGCTGGGTCGCCTTGATTTTAGCGAGGTACGCGGCTGCAACACCATGGTGGTATAAAAGCAAAAGGGCAGGTTTCCCCGCCCTTTTTTAGCAATAATAAATATCGTTTACTTTACTATAGGGTAGTAGATTTGAGTAAGCCATTTTGAAGTATCTTTTTCAGTCGTAGGGTCAGTTACATATATCTCCCAAGGATTGCCCAGTTTCAGTTTTTTGTATTTAGCATACGCATCAATATCCATGTGGGCTTTTTCTGAGCCGGCATAAGGGCCGTAGTAATCTACCTTAAGCCCTTTTCCTTCAGGCATCGGGTGGTGGGGGAACTCGCTGCCCTCCATTACTACTTTATCAACTGGTAAAACAGCTTCAACCTCAGTTTCTGTGCCTGTCCAAGAATGATATATTGCTGCCGGTATTCCGGGTTTTTGACCGTTTTTCTTTGCTGCGGCAAATAGTTTTGGGATATATTTACCTAAATAGGCTGAAATCTGATCTGCTTTTATTTTGTTTGGAGGTGCTGCAATCACACTCATTGGAGCCAAGTCCACTTCCTCAATAGTATAAGTTAATTGTGGTGCTGCGCCGGCACCTGCTTCAGCAGCAGTTTTAATACCTTTCAGACCTTCTTCAAAATCAGGACCCAACATACCGTCCATCATCAGATTAGCGTATTTGGCCACTATTTTAAATAAAAACGGTGTTTGTGAACCGTCGTCTTCCATGTACCACGTTACTTTTGAGCCGCTATCGGTTTTTTCAATTTTGAAACCTCCCTTGGGTTTTCCGCCTTGTCCAAAATCAAGTTCGGTAACTACTGATTCGTAGGGTTTCAGCTCTACAATGGTCATTGAGCCATTACCTACTCTTGGGTGTTCGCTTTTCCAAATGCTTTTTTGGCCTACAGCACCGTCAGTCCCTTCATAAGTGTTTTGCATATTTGGGTCACGCTTTTTCCAAGGCGACCACGTATCCCATTTTTTCAAATCACTGATGTGTGCATACACCTCTTCGGGTGAGGCATTCACAGTAATTGAACGCTCAACTCTGACGCCCGCAGGCAAAAACAGGGAGATTATTATTACCAGCAGTAAAATAACCCCTAATACTTTAAGAATAGTTTTTAGGATTTTCATGGTTAGTGTTTTGTTTAAGTCAAAGCTATAATTTTTTCAGTAAACTTTGTTATTCGTTTATTTTCAAATAGATAGCTTGTTTGTCTGTCTGTGCTTGATTAAGGGCACAGGCTGCTTAAAGATTCGTTTATGCTTTTTATATCCAATGCTTTTGCCCTTGTTATGTCTGCACAAACATCTTTATTTCCGGCCATGTTTTTCACGTAAGCGCGTATTACATAAAACTGAGCTTCTTGTGGAGCAAACTGTATGGCTTTATCACAATAGCCAATGGCATCTTGCATTAATTTTTGCTGGTTTTGGGTAAGTTTTATGGGTTTACTTTCAAACTTTAGCTGTGAAGTTCCCGAATTCCAAGTGCCTGAAAATCCGAATTTCCTGTTTGTTTCAGGAGTTTCAGTGGCTTTATAAGCCGTTGCTAACCCCAAATTTATGTGCCCTATCGGGTTTTCAGCTTCAAGTGTGATTACTTTTTCAAACTCACTTATTGCTTTGTCGTAGTTACCCGCAGCAAGGTATGATCTTCCCAACTGGTTATAATAATCTGCAAGGGGGATGCCGCTGCCGATGGGGGCAATGTTTAAGGCGCTATCAGCAGCTTTTATGGCTTTATCGTAATACCCCATTTGCAGATATACTTCAGATAAACCCAAATATGCTGAGGCAATAAATCCTTTGTAATACCGCTCATTGGCTTGAGGGTCGTCGTATTTAAAGCGTTCTGCAAGCGTTTTTTTAAGTTCCTCGGGGTTTTGCATCGATAATAAAAAGTCTTTTTCAGCCTTTGCCCATTCGCCTGTTTTTACATAAGCATTGCCCCTAAAGTTGTGCATCACGGGTTGGTTTACAAACTTTTCAAGCCCCGCTGTATAAAAATAAATCGAGCTATCGTACAAGCCGAGGTTATACATAGCTACTCCGCGTTGGTAATAATAACCGGGTTTACTATTATCGCAAAACTCCTGCTGCCTATGCAATACCAGTGTTTGCATATCAATGTCTTCTTGCATAGCCGGAGGGTCTTTTTCAAAAGATTCTTTTGAGCGTTGCAAGTAAAAACACATGGAGTCCATGTCTTCCTTTATCAAGTATAGTTCTGAAACCTTGGCGTTGTAGAAACCGCCTGCACCGTTGTATTTTAATGCAAGTATGTAGTCGTTCAGTGCCTCATTATAATTGCCTAAATGATGATGAATGCCTCCTCTGTATCCGTAAAACTCACCCTCTTCACTATTCAGCTCAATTGCCTTATTAATAATGGGCAGGGTTTCTTTATAGTAGTTGATGGTAAGGTAAATTTTGGCCTTCAAAAAATAGTATGCGGCAACATTAGGGTCTAACTCGATGGCTTTAGTTACATCCTTTATCGCCCCTGATTTTCGTTGATTTATAAAGTTAAACTCACCGCGTAAGTAATATACACCGGCGGTATCAGGGTAATCGGTCACCAATTCATCATACACCGCTCCTGCTTTTTCAAGCTGGCCTCTGTTCCAGTATATACGGGCTTTCAATGCTTTTATATCCATGTATGAACTAAGTACTTTGCCTGTATCGGCATATTTAGTAAGTACACTGTCGGCCTTGTGCAAAGCAGCATCAGTTTGCTGTGCCTCGGTAAGTATTGAAATCAAAAAATACTCGCAATACAAACAGCGGGGGTTTTGCTGCAACGCTTTGTCGAAACTGGCTTTTGCTTCTTTGCTTTTTTGAAGGTTATAATAACATATCCCCTTGCGGAACATGATAATATTGTCGGTTGGAGAGGTTTTTTGTGCTGAATCGTAGTATTTGATGGCTGTTTCATACTGTGCCAACACAAAAAAGGAATCAGCCATTTGCTGGTGCTTGTTTGCTTTTTGTGCAATGCTTTGGGTAGCAAACCCGGCCACCATTAAAAGTACCCCAATGTATCTTACCATGCTACAAAGTAATGAAGGTTTGTGTAAAAACAGGCCTGCAGTTTTGTTATTGTTTGCTTGGGCGAGGTTGAAATCTATTGTTCCGACGGGTATAAAACCCGCCGCTTTTTAATGGTTCGTCCCAAATGGTTTTAAACCATTCGGGACGATGGGCGCAACAGCGATGGGCTTTATGCCCGTCAGAATAAGAGCCGTCTTTTTGGTTTTCACCTGTTAGGAATTAACTTTTAAAATAAAAGCGATGGTAATCCGTTTTAAAATGAAATTAATCGTTGAATATGGCAAGATGGTGTGTTTTTATAGCTCTATTAACAATGCCGCTCACGGTTGCTGGACAATCAACCAAAAAAGACAGCACAAAAGCAAAGATTGGATATATTTCAACAATATTCTTTAAAGTAGGGAATGTTAATGATGGATTCACAACAGTAGACAGTTTGTTGCGAAACCCTACTCTTGTGGTTTATGTTGGTTATAAGCCTGAGCCAGGCATAACTGTTGACTCATTTACGGTTGTTACGTCGCAACGGATAAGAAATAAATATACCGGAAAGGTTGAGAATGAAACAGATTCTTTTGGAATAGTAGGCTCAAGTTTTTCACCTGAGGTAATTGCTAAAATCAGGCAATTAAAATCTACAGGCATTGTTATCATTACAAAAGCATTTGCCACGGTTGATTCAACGCGTATGCGCATATCTCTAGCCGACAGGGTATATAGAATAAAATAATGAGGCTACTTATATTATTGTAACTTCATGATTAGAAAATATTTATCATGTAGTTGTGATGCCTTTCTATCTTTTTAACTATTAAGTCAATAGGTTTTATACCAATTTTCTCGACGGGTATAAAACCCGCTGCTTTTTAATGGTTCATCCCGAATGGTTTAAAATCATTCGGGACGATGGGCGCAACAGTATGGGCTTTATGCCTGTTAGCAAAACGGGTTAGGTACAGTAGTTCTTATTTAACTAATTTTGCGCTATGAATGCCCTCATCCATACGCCTGATAATGAGTTGAAAGAGGTGATTGAGTGCATTTGGTATCAAAGCGAGGAGCAATGGGAGTATGCATCGGTAAGCATCCCTTTTTTGCAACAAGAAATCATCATCAATTTCGGTGAAGAGTTTTCAATCCAAACCGGTAATGCAGCATTTTCCTATACCAAAGCAGGCGGGGTATCGGGCATCTACCAACAACAATTAACTACCAAAGTATCGGGAAGGTACAAGGCGTTGGGCATTATGTTTAAGCCCCAAGGGCTGCACCGCTTGCTGGGTATTGATATATCAGGGTTGGGAGTTCCGCGCCCGTTGTCTTATATTTTCGGCACTGCAATAAGTTCGGTGATTGCAGAAATTGAGCATACAAAAAACGCGACGGATAAAATTAAGCACCTTGAAAGGTTTTTGTTAAAGGCGGCACAACCTGCAAAAACAGCCGAAGATGTGTTGGAGTTTGCCGAAATAACTACCCAAGAGCCTTTGCAAAAGGGACGTATTAAACAGTTTTTGGACGAAAAGCGATTTTCGCACAAAAAGTTTATTCATGCGTTTAGTGAAGTGTACGGGCTAAGTCCGCAAAAGTATTTGCGGCTGAAACAAGTGAACGCAGCCATTGCCCAGATAGCCAACCACCCGCGCATTCCGTTGGTGGATGTGGCATTGGATAACGGTTTTTACGACCAAGCCCATTTTATTAGAACGTTTAAGGCATTTACTACAATTACACCATTGGCCTATAAAAAAGCCGTGTTAGAAGGACGGGTGCATCTTTCGTTTCCAAACACTATTACATTGTAGCAGGTAATTACTTTACAGATATACGCCTGTATGAGAGGGATTGTGTTTACTTAAACACACCTTGCGAACACCCTGAACAAATAAATGTAGATAAATAACAATTGACTATATTGCACAGTGCCCCTAATTTTGGCATTTTAAATAACAACAATAGTAGAGCAAGGTATGAAGTTTATAGTTTCCAAAACAGTTTTGCTGGAGCACCTTTCGGTGGTGAGTGGTGTGGTGGTATCAAAGGCGGTTATTCCTATTTTAGAGAACTTCTTGTTTGACATTAAGGAAGGTAACCTTACCATTAGTGCTACTGACCTTGAAACCAGTATGACTACTACCTTGAAGGTAGAAGCACAGGAAGAAGGCCAGATAGCTGTACCCTCTAAACTTTGTCTTGATATTTTGCGTTCGCTGCCTGATCAGCCGCTTACGTTTACTATTGATGAAAAAACCCATGCTATCGAAATCAGCTCGGGTAACGGCCGCTTTAAACTTGCAGGTCAGCCCGGTGAAGATTTCCCAAAAATACCAGAGGTAGAAAGCGATAAATCATTCAGCATTAAGAGCGAGGTATTGTTGAAGGCTATAGCCAAAACAGTATTTGCTACGGGTAATGATGAATTGCGTCTGAACCTTACCGGTATTTTTGTTGAGTTGAAAAATAACGACATCTCTTTTGTAGCTACTGATGCAAACCGTTTGGTGCGCTACAAACGTGTGGATGTTGCCCCCGGTGTTGAGCAATCGTTTATCTTACCTAAAAAGGCATCTAACCTGCTAAAATCATCGTTGAAGGATGATGAAACTGCTGTGCGTGTTGATTTTAACAACGCCAACGCGTTCTTCTCGTTTGGTGATGTGAGTTTGGTGTGCCGCTTGATTGACGAACGTTACCCTGATTATAACGCGGTTATCCCCAAAGAAAATCCTAACAAGTTAGTGATTGACAGGGGTGAGTTTTTAAGCTCAGTGCGCCGTATCTCTATTGTATCAAACAAAACTACCCACCAAATACGTTTGAAACTGGCCGGTAGCAATATGATTATCTCTGCTGAAGATTTTGACCAAAGCAATGAAGGCCACGAGCGTTTGAATTGCGAATACGAAGGACAAGACATGGAGATTGGCTTTAACAGTAAATACCTGATGGATATGCTTACCAGCATGGATACTGATAAAGTACGTTTTGAAATGAGTACGCCTAACCGTGCAGGTGTATTGTTGCCTTTTGAGAACGAGCCCAGCGAAGATATGTTGATGCTTGTGATGCCAATGATGCTGAACAATTATTAATAAACCACTTTATACAAACACAAGCCCCGATATAGTCAATATATCGGGGCTTGTTTGTTTTTGGGCTGCGGGTCAGTTTATTGCCAACGTGAGGCCATATCCAGCGAGTAATCAACAAAGGCTTTTAGTCCCTTATCGTACTCGGCATTGCCCAACGAATCGCCGTTTTCGTCCAATACGTTTTGTGTAAACTGCGATTCAAACGTTTTACCGCTGCTAAATGAGCGGGTAGCCAATACATTAATCAGTTTATTGTAAACCGTAGTTAACTGCATGGTGGGCATACGTCCGCCTCGACCGTTTGAAACCCCTGCAAAGGCAAATACCTTTCCGTCGAACAGGTTTTTGTGATGGCGGCTGCCTAATTGGTGCAGGGTGTTAATTAACTCGGCACTTGGAAACCAGTTGTATTCAGGCGATACTACAATCACCAGTTTGGCATCTGCCCAGCCGTTTATCAGTTGTTGCTGAAAAGGGGTGAGGTTATCCATCTCAACACTACCTTGGTTCATAAACGGTATATCGTATTGGTTAAAATCAACAATACTGTGGGTATGTTCTGTGCCTATTTGTTTTGCTATTGCCTTGGCCACGCGCAGCGAAAGGCTGTTTTTCTGTGGCGAGCCGGCTTGTATTTGTATGTTCACAACAGTAATAATAGTTGCACCTGCAAAATTGTTTGGTTTATGATAAAAGCACTTTCCATGCTTCTACGGTTTTGCCTTGTGCCAGCAGGTTTTTGGCCATCAGGTGCTTTTGGGTTTCCAAATTATCGGGGTCGTTGGTTAGTCGCTCCAACAACTCTTTCAACTCGGCATTTTCGTATTTATAGCCGCTTACCTCATCAGGGGTAGGTAGTATTTCTAAATTACCTAACTGTCCAAGGTTATTGCCTGTAAGTACATTGCTAAGGCGTATGCGGGCGGGTATAGCATCAACGCCAACCCCTTTTTTGGTGTTGGGCTTCTCTACTTCAAACAAAGCATCGCCAAAGGCTTTGCAATACCAGTCTTTGCCCAATCTTGCCACCAAATGTATTTTGCGTTGGTCTATCATCCCGTCTTCGCCCAAAATATCCTCGTTAATGTGCATTTTCAAGATTTCGCACACCACAAGGTTACCTGCGCCGCCTTCTTGTCCGGTTTCAATAATCTCGCGCACTTTGCATTCAATTTGTACGGGACTTTCTTTTACACGCGGGGCTTTTATCAAATCAGAAGCTACGGGGGTAAAACCAGCTTTTACAAACTCATCAACCCCTCTTTCGTACTCAGTACTGGCAAGGCTGGCTTGGTACACCATTTCATACGTTACTACGTTAATGCACACCTCTTTGGTAGCCATTACGTTCTCAAGGGTGTGTTTTATGGTGTTATCGCGTACGCGCCTTGCAGGCGAAAAGATAAGCGTGGTAGGATTGCTGCCGAAGGCATTAAAAAAGCTATACGGACTTAGGTTTACATTCCCTTCCGCATCTACAGTGCTGGCAAAGCATATAGGGCGGGGTGCAACCGATGCAAGCATATAGGCGTGCAATTTTGCGGTGGGTAGTTGGCCGGGTATTACTTCAATCATAAGGTGTAGGGCAAAGGTACGTTTTTTGAAAGTTTGGGGATAATGGGACTTTCTCAAAAGTCAGGGGTTTTAACCTGTCGTTGCAAAAACACGCATAACTTACTTTTGTGATAGCCCCTTTATGCCTTGCTTTTATAAATCAAGCGGCTGGTTTGGCTTTCGTCAAACACTTCGCGGGCTACTTGCAGTATTTGGGCGGGGGTAACGGCATATATTTTTTGGATGACCTCTTCCAGCGTATCTACTTTGTTATAATCCAACAGGCTTTTACCCAATGAAAGCATCAGGCTTACTTTACTCTCTTCGGCCAGCAACATTTGGCCTTCCATCTGCCGTTTGTACTTGTTCAGTACGGTTTCGCTCAGGGCTTCTTTTTGCAGGCGTTTTAGTTCGGCCTCCACCAGTTTCATGGTTTTATCAAGGTACTTAGGGTCGGTACCGAAATAAATGCTGAAATATCCGGTGTCTTCATAAGTAGAAAAACTACTGTCTATTTGGTAAGCATAGCCGTAGCGTTCGCGCACTGCCAAATTCAAGCGGGAGTTCAATCCCGGGCCGCCCAACAAATTGCATAGCAGAGCCAACGCAGGTTTCAGCGGGTGTGAATTATTGTACGATAAGTTGCCCATTACGCAATAGCACTGGGCGTGTTCGGTTTCTTTAACGGTAGTAAAGGGCACATAGTTTTTAAACGCCTCGCGTTTATTGGGTTTTGTGCCGTTTTGTATGGTAGGCATATATTTCTCGCACAGTCCTATTACCTTTTCTATGGACGAATTGCCCACGTAGGCATACACAATGTTGTGCGGTAAGTAGTTGGCAGCTATAAACCCTATGGATTGCTCGCGGGTGAGAGATTTTACGGTGTCTTGCGTGCCTAATATGTTATACCCCAGCGGATGGTTTTTAAACATTAACTCCTGAAATTCGTCGTTTACACATTCTTCGGGGTTATCGGCATACATATCAATCTCTTCCAGTATCACATTCTTTTCCTTCTCCATCTCTTTTTCAGGGAAATTGGAGTGAAAGGCTGCATCGGTAAGCAAATCAACTGCACGGGGCAAATACCCGTCGATAAACGAGGCATACAAGGTGGTTTTGTCTTTCGTGGTGTAGGCGTTCATTTCGCCGCCTACTTCTTCCAGTCGGCTGATAATTTGCAAGGCGCGGCGTTTTTGGGTGCCCTTAAACAGCATATGCTCTATAAAATGAGCCATACCCATAATGTTAGCGCTTTCATCACGGGTGCCCGCATTGATATGAATACCAAAGTGGGCAATGTTTGACGGGTGGTGTTGGTATATAAGCCGCAGGCCGTTGGGAAACTGATGTATTTTGTGCACAGAGTTATCTTTGATTTTGAGGTTCGTCATGCTGAACTTGGTTCAGCATCGCATTACAGGATATGCTACCCCGAAATTAATTCGGGAAGACGAGTATGCAAAAGTACAATAATCTATCACCTACAGTTAAGGTATTTGGTTTTGAAGCAATCCTTTTGATATTGTGTAAGCGGATTGCTGCGGGAGACCTCGCAATTACGGAGAAACTACTGTCTTGCTGACGAAGGGAGCATCTTATCACGCTCTGTTAATACATTTTTATAGGGTTCTTCGCTTACCTCACCCGAAGGATAAGGATGGCTTGATAGCTCAATTTCGCCCTCTCCTAAAGGCGAGGGGCTGGTTGCAACTATCGCGCCCTTCGGCAGGCTCTATCCTTCGGCAGGCTCAGGATGTCCGCCGCACTTGCCCGTAGTGTGTAAAGTACCCTTTTAGGGGCGGGAGTTAAGGATATCACAATCTCATACCGCCAATTTTTTCAGCGGTGAGGTTAAACTCGTCTACCATTTCGGTTACAATTTGGGCGGCGGGTTTCACTTCGTGTATATAGCCTGATATCTGGCCTATTTCCAATTCGCCTTCTTCCATATCGCCTTCAAACATACCGCGTTTTGCACGGGCACGTCCCAGCAGTTCGCGCAGTTCATCGGCGCTTGCTTTGCGGGCGTAGGCCTCTTGTATGTCGTTAAAAAACTTATTCTTTATCAAACGCACCGGGGTAAGTTCCTTTAGAGTAAGCTGGGTATCGCCGTCGCCGGCAGCTACAATAGCCTGCTTAAAATTCTGATGTGCTGATGATTCTTCGCTGGCGGCAAATCGGCTACCTACCTGCACAGCTTCAGCTCCCAGTGCCATAGCTGCTAACATGGTTTTACCGCTGCCAATACCGCCAGCTGCAATCAACGGAATGGTAACCGCTTCGCGTACCATTGGTATCAGACAAAGGGTGGTGGTTTCTTCGCGACCGTTGTGTCCGCCTGCTTCAAAGCCTTCGGCTACAATCGCGTCAACACCTGCTTCTTCGCATTTTTTGGCAAACTTGGTATTGCTCACCACGTGTACTACGGTTATGCCTTTGCTTTTTAGATGTTCCGTCCATGTTTTGGGGTTGCCCGCACTGGTAAACACAACTTTTACGCCTTCTTCCACAATAATCTCCATCAATTTCTCAATGTCGGGGTATAGTAGGGGAACATTCACCCCAAAAGGCTTATCCGTAGCTGCTTTGCATTTTTGTATGTGCTCGCGCAACACATCGGGGTACATAGAGCCTGCGCCGATTAAACCAAGTCCGCCAGCGTTTGATACTGCACTTGCCAATCGCCAGCCGCTGCACCAAATCATGCCGGCTTGTATAATGGGATATTTAATGCCAAAAAGTTGTGTGATGCGGTTTTGCATAGTGCCGCAAAATTAATCCTTTGAAGGCATGTTTGCAGGGTGAAGCTTAATGTTTTTGCCGGAAAGGTTATTCAACAGCGGCAGGTTTCAACCTGCGGCATACAGGATGTTAAATAAAGCTTTCGGCCAGTTTGCGCATTTCGGGGCCGGCGGCCTTTTTCTCGTACAAAATGCGGTAAATGGTGTTTAGCAAAGGCATTTTATAATCCAGCTCTTTGCAAATTTCATACATACTAAGGGTAGCATAGTATCCTTCGGCCACCATGCTCATTTCAAGCTGTGCAGTTTTCACGCTGTAGCCTTTGCCAATCATATTACCAAAAGTGCGGTTGCGGCTAAACTGGCTATAAGCAGTTACCAGCAAATCGCCCAAGTAGGGGCTTTGCTCAATATGGCGGTCGCGATTACCCACGTGGTCAAGAAAATTCTTCATTTCTTCCATGGCATTGGTAATTAATACTGCCTGAAAATTATCACCGTAGCCTAAGCCGTGGCAAATGCCTGCGGCAATGGCGTAGATGTTTTTAAGTATCGATGCGTATTCAACCCCGACAATATCCTTGCTTACAGTGGTTTTTATATAACGTACCGAAAGCATATCGGCCAGCAGTTGAGCGTTCTTTTTTGATGCGCCGGCAATGGTTAGGTAGCTGAGTTTTTCAAGAGCTACTTCTTCAGCATGGCAAGGGCCTGCTATTACCACAATTTTCTTTTCAGGAATATCGAATTGCTGGCGGAAATAATCGTTTAGTACTTGGTGGGTTTGCGGTACTACACCCTTAACTGCCGAAACCATAATCTTACCTTTCAGAGCGGTTTTGGGCAGGTCTTTAAAAGCATCGTACACAAATGCCGAAGGAATAGCTGTGATGATAATATCGGCTTCGTTTATCACCCATTCAAAATCACTGCTTAATTCAATTTTTTCGGTGGGTACGGTAACAGAGTTAATGTAATTGGGATTGTGTCGGTGTTTCTTTATGTACTCAATATTCTCAGGGTTGCGAAGCCACCAAATCAGCTTCACCCCGTTATCATGGTATTTGTCCGAGAGGATTTTTATAATCGCGGTGGCCCAACTACCACCACCTACAACAGCTACTTTCATTCTAAGAGGCTAAACCGCAAAAGTACGGGTTTTTAAAAACATGGCATCAAATGTTATTCAGTTACGCTCAACAGGAGCTTAAAAAGCTTTTGCCTTTTAATAATCGTGCGTACTTTTTGTAGTAAAATAATTGAATTGTAATGTTTTGATTGATAGTGTCTTATTGTTTTCTGTGGCACTTCGTTGGGTAGATTTTCATCGAAAATTCTCCTCTCAGGTATTCATTTATCACATTAAACTATAATTTGCAGTTGATTAAACTATCAATCAACCTATCATTTTCTAATTCAAACAAAAAGCATGAAAAAAATTCTATTAATTATTTTGGCGTTAACAGGGTTAACAGCAAAAGCGCAGTATTTCCATCACATTTACGGGACAACGGATGGAGAAAAGCTATCATCGGGTATTAACACCAACGCACTTGGCTTAGGTCATTTTTTGGTAGGCCATAACGGCCAAAACGGGCTGGCAGTTTCTCGTACTGATGTTACAGGAAACGTGACTGGAGCACCTTATTTTGACGGATGGTACACCCTTTTTAGTCCAATTACAGGCTCACAGGTTTTTGTTGAGGAATCAGAGGCGTTTGAAATGGACAATGGCGGAGGTTTTGGTATTGTTGGAAAGTTCCAAGATTTAAGTCTTGGCGCACCTAACACAGGTATTTTCTATATGCAACTAACCCCTGCAGGCGGTGTATCAAACATCTTTACTTATGTGCCATCGGGTGTAACAACTGTTATTGATATTTTTAATGTTGGCGGTGTTGCAGAATCAGTGCTAAGCAGCGGAAAAGATATATACATTACAGGTTCTGCTTACGGAGGCAGTAATGTATTTGCCTATGCAATGAAACTTGATATGACTTCGGGCGGTATCAGGTGGTCGTGGATATATGATATACAACTGGCTTCAGGTGCAGGCTCGGCTTATGCATATTCCAGGGATATTATTGAAAGTCCATATACACCAAACGGTGTTGACGAGGCAGTACTTGTAGGGCAATTATACGACCCCACAGGCGGTTCATTGCCTGATGCGTTCAGTTTGCGTGTTGATGCAAGCACAGGAATTCCCGTTACAGGTGCTGCCGATATTTACGGTACAACATCATCAACGGATGAGATTAACTCTATAAGCATAGCAAATGCTACCGCAGGAGGTAGCGATGGCTTTATTTTAGGCGGAGCCAGCGACGTTAACGGCAGCGAAGATTTTTGGCTGGTGAAAACCGACCAAACCTTGGGCTCGCTTTGGGCCAGCTTGCATGATTATAACGGCAACGGTGGTACTGAGAATGTTTGTAACGATGTGATTGAACGTTTGAATACCGGCGGTAAATATGAGTACTATGCCGCAGGTTATGTGCGTAATGGTTTGATGGGAGGAACGTATGACATGGTGGTTGTGAAAACCAACGATATGGGGGTAAGCACCGGAATGGGGCAGTTTACCTACGGTGATAAGTTTACCGATTACGGTATTGCCATCGACCAATACAATGGAACCGGTGCAGACGGTATCAGCGTGTTTGGTTTCCGTGAAGCATACAGCTCTCCTGTTATTAACGGTAACTATGATATGTATTTGGTGAAAGCCTACTTTAACGGTGAAACTCCTTGCAATCAAAAAATAGTGGATGCTATTAATGCATCAGGCCCCGGACTAATGACATCTGTGTCGGCAAATTTGGTTGACCGCTTGGTGCCATTAACCCTTTTTAATTGGGGACAAACCACAGCAAACGACCTGAATATTTGTTTTGCTACCAGCCTTGGTGCAGGCAGCAATGCCCGTGTTGCTCCTGCTGAACCTAAAGGCGATAAACAAGCTGTTGTAGCACCCAACCCAATGCAAACCGGTGCGCAAACCATTGCTGTTTCGGTAGAGGTTGAAAGTGCAACCACTGCGCAACTAGCTATTTATGATATGCTGGGCAGACAATACTATACAGGTAGCGTTACCCTGACAAAAGGAAGCAATACCTTGCCTATTGATATCAGCAAATCAAACATGAGTGCAGGTACCTATACACTTCGTATAACCATGAACGGTGAAAACAAATCGGTGTTACTGCTAGTTGAATAATTAGCACTATAACGCATAATTATACAAGGGTGGCTGTGTGCAACGCAGCCACCCTTTTTGTTTTTTAAGTTGACATGGCTTAAACCCTTGTGGTTACTGCGTTTGTTGAAAGTTGTTTTTTTTATGATTTAATTTGCTATAACTTGCAAAAAGTTCTTTTAGAACAATTTAAACTATCTATCAAAAGCATGAAAAAGCTATTCTTAATTGCAATGGTGTTAACCGGGTTAACAGCAAATGCACAGTATTTCCATCACATCTATGGAACTACGGACGGACAAAAACTTTCATCAGGTATCAACACTGACCCAGCTATTTCGAGCATGGGACATTTCTTAGTGGGCCATCATAGCCAGCAAGGGCTATCGGTTTCACGCACCGACGGTACCGGTAATATTACCGGAGCACCCTATTTTAACGGCTGGTATTTTCTAATCAGCTCAGTAACCGGAAACGTAGTTCATGTGGGCGAATCAAAAGCCTTTGAAATGAACAACGGTAATGGTTTTGGTATCATTGGCCAATTTGCTGATTATTCAGTATTTCCTGCAACTACAGGGGTGTTTTACTTAATGATGGACCAAGCCGGAAACGTAAGCGTAATTTATACCTATATACCCGCAGGTGGCGGTACAGGACAGGATGTTATTTCTGTAGGAGGTATTTACGAATCTATCTTCACAGGCGGTAACGAAGTGTATGTTACAGGAACTGTAACTACTACCAGCGGTACTTTAGACCCCTTTGCCATGATGATTGATGTAAACTCCGGCGGACTTGTATGGAGCGGTATTTATGATATCGTTTACAGTTCAGGTGCCGGTATTGCATTTGGTAAAGACGTTATCACCAGCCCTTATTCACCTACCGGAAACAAAGAAATAGTTGTTGTGGGCGAAACCCGCGAAAACGTTTCGGGAGCATTGCCTGACGGTTATATGCTGAGGTTGGATGCTGCTAACGGTAACCCAATGGCTGCTGTTAACTTGTACGGTACTACTGCCTCATCAGAATCGTTTAATGCTATTGATATTGCCCAAAGTACTAAGGGCGGTAGCGATGGTTACATTATAGGCGGTTACAGCGATAGGGCAGGTAGCGAAGATGTTTGGTTGAACAAAACCGACCACGTGGGTAATACCTTGTGGGCTACCCTGCACGATTATAACGGTAATCCCGGTACACAAAACGTGTGTAACGATATTATCGAACGCAAAAACACATCGGGTAATTTTGAATATTATGCTGCCGGATATGTGTACAGGGGCCTTTTGGGCGACTATGACATATTGGTAGATAAAATTGAAGACGGTGGTTCTACCAGCGGTTTCGGTCAGTTTACCTATGGCGATGGCCGTATTGATTATGGTATTGCTATCGATCAATACAACGGTACAGGTGCCGATGGTATTAGCGTATTTGGCTTTAGGGAAGGTGCTTCAGGCCCTGTAATTAACGGTAACTATGATATGTATTTGGTGAAAGCCTACTTTAACGGCGAAACTCCTTGCAATCAAATAATCGTTGATGTGCCCATTATCAGCGGGCCAAAAATTTATGCTACTACCGGTGTAAACTTTGTTGACAAACTGGTGCCTGATGCTAAAATGAAATGGAGAAATACCAATGCTTACGATGCTAATATTTGCTATGCAAATACACTGGCAAGCGGAAGCAATGCCCGTGTAGCTCCTGCTGAACCTAAAGGCGATAAGCAAGCTGTTGTAGCTCCAAACCCAATGCAAACCGGTACGCAAGCCATTGCTGTTTCGGTAGAGGTTGAGAGTGCAACCACTGCACAAGTAGCCATTTATGATATGCTTGGCAGGCAGTATTATGCAGGCAGCGTTGACCTTGCAAAAGGAAGCAATACCTTGCCTATTGATATCAGCAAATCAAACATGAGTACCGGTACTTACACAGTTCGTATAACTATGAACGGTGTAAATAAATCGGTGTTACTATTGGTTGAATAATCCCTGAAAAGTTTATCAAAAAGGCGGGGCATGACTTTTATAGTCATGCCCCGCCTTTGTTGTTATTAATGCAGTGCTTTTGGCTTCCTATGTCCTCACAGGCAATGTGTTACAATCAAAAAAAATCTTTTTTTTGTCATATTAATTACATTAACTTGCATTTAAGTTCTTTACTATCATTCAATTATCAATCGCAAAACATGAAAAAACTATTACTAATTGCATTGGTGTTAACAGGGTTAACTGCCAAAGCTCAGTACTTCCACCATCTTTACGGAAGTGCCAATGATGATTACTCAACCTCAGGTGTAAACATTACACCCATTAACCCGCTTCCGGTTGGTCATTTTCAAACAGGTATCACTTTCACCTGTCTGCCTGTAAATGCTGCTACTGCTACCTACAACGATATGAACGGAAACGTTGGCGGTGGCTTCTTTTTCGAAAACAACTACCTTTTCACCTCACCCGCCGGAAATCTTGTAAGCCCACAAGGTGGTTCTAATGCTATGGCGTTAACAACTTGCGGCCCTACTTTGGGTATGTCGGGCTTTTATTTAGACCCCGCATTGCCAGCAGGTAACAACACTGCGGTGTATTACATGATTGTGAATGCAGGCGGCGCCCCCGGACCTGTATTTACCTACACACCTCCCCCAGGCTTCGATATTGTTTCGATGGGTGGTGTTGCGCAATCGCAGTTTTTACCCGGAGAGTGGTACCTAACCGGTACTGTAATTGATGGTGCTGCAACACGCCGTGCTTTTGCATTACGTATTAACGAATGTACCGGAGCAATGGCTTGGGGTATGATTTATGACATTTTAGCCCCTGTTACACAAACAACTGCACGTGATATTGCTGAAAACCAAGTGCCTTTGTTTTCGCCTGTAGCTGCTGCCATTGTGGGCGAGGTAGTAAACAACGGTAATCAAGACGGCTTTTTATTACACATTGACGGTTTAACCGGTATGCCTGCCCCACACCCCGTTATTATTTACGGTTTTCCTAATACGGTAGATGCACTTTGGAGTATCGAATCAGCCCCACAATGCCCTAATTATCCTCCCGGTTTTGTATTGGGCGGACATACAGATGTGAACGGTAACCAAGACTTTTTAGTAGTACGCATGGATCCGTTGATTGCCCCCTTTATTATGAATACATACGATTACAGCTTAGCAGCAGGTAATGATAACCGCTGCTACGATGCAATCCAACGTATAAACTCAGCTTGCCAATGCGAGTTTTATGCAATGGGTAATGTGCAAAATGGTGTGTTTGGCGGCTTTGATATTATGGTGGTGAAGATGGACTTATTTGGTGCGTCTTTCGTAGGTGATGAGTTTAACTACGGTGGTAATGGCAACGATTTTGGTGCCAAATTAGACCAGCGTAATCTGGTTCTTTGCGGCCCTCCTATACCTAATTTTGACGGCTTAAGCATATTCTCAACTTGGGGTAGCTTACCAAACATTGGCGGTAACAGTGATATGATGAATATCAAAGCATACTACAATGGCGTATCAACTGCAGGCGGATGTAACGAGATACTTTCTACCCCCGTACTATTGCCCGGAATTCCACCAATGCCGCAAATGCCCGCTGTTCCGTTTGTTAATATTAACCCTGCCGGTAATATCGGGGCGTTTAGCATTCCGATACAGGATATGACCTTGTGTTTTGCTCCTATAATTGGCGGTGGAAATAATGCCCGTGTAGCCCCTGTGAATACTAACAAAGAAAACGAGGCGATGCTGGTAATGCCAAACCCTGCACAAACAGGTACAAAAGCAGTGAGTGTTGAGTATGAAAGTACCGATGCAGGAACTGTGGACGTAGCTATTTATGATATGCTGGGCAGGCAATACTACAGCGGCAAAGCCGAAGTAGTAAAAGGCAAAAACAAATTGCCTGTTGATATGAGTACAACCAATATGAGCGCAGGCACTTACAGTGTGCGTGTGACCAAAAACGGTGAAGGCAAAACCATTTTATTAATGGTTGAATAACGATTGGGTGACGAGTTTATCCTAACAAAAAATCCGGGGCTGGTTGCCTCGGATTTTTTGTTTATAAAGTCTTTAGTTTACCTAAGCACATTTACTTGCCCGTAAATAATCTCTTTAAGACCGCTTTCAGCATTTACTTGAATTTTATACAGGTAAAGTCCATCAGGAACAGGTGCGTCGGCATAATTTGCATCCCAGTGGCAATTAATACACTCTTGCAATACTTGCCCCCAACGACTATAAATAGTTAAGGTATAGTTGCTCAATCCGTTGCAAACAGGAGCAAATACATCGTTGTTTCCGTCACCGTTGGGTGTAAACGCATTAGGAATTACGCAAAACATTGCATCAAAAACCCTTATAACGCGTGTGGCCGTATCGGTGCAGCCGTTTTCATCAGTAACTTTTAAAAACAGCGTATAGTAGCCGCTATCCGCATAGGTATATGTGGTGTCTTTTTGCCTTCGGTGATAAAATGTTGTGCCGTCACCAGTTTGCCATTCAAATAATATCCCCCCGCTGCTGTTATTTACTAAAAGCAGTTCTTTTCCTGTTTCTCTAATATCAGGTTTCACAATAAAATCAGCACGGGGCAGTTTATGTACTTTGATGGTCTCAAGCCTGCTGATACTGTCTTTGCAGCCCCAAGCATTACTTACCACTAAACTAAATACTTCATTACTGTTTTTATAAAAGGGGATAGCGTAAGAGGCGACACTTGTTGCTGTTGTAGTTTTTGATCTTTTCCAACTATTCAGGATAGTGTCGTTGTTAACAGATTTATCGGTGAAAGTTACTTGCAGCGGTGCACACCCTTCAATCGGGCCTATGTCAAAATCAGCCTTGGGCGAGGGCATTACCGCAACCACAAAGCTGTCACTAACAACAGGGCTGCAATTGTCACTTAGCGAAACATAATACTTAGTATTTACAAGCGGCACATGGGTTACCGGGTTTTGGTTCGATGTCCAAGAAGTTCCCTCAGCACTCCATGCCAAAGCATGGGTAATGTTATTTCCACCGGTAGCAGTTGCAACAAGGGTTAACGGTTTACCCTCACAAACGGTGTCGGGGCCACTTATTTTAACGGTAAGTGGAGGTCTTACAGTAACCCTTGCTTGTTGGCTATCGGGGATGAGTGTACAATTATCTGTAAGTATTGCTGTATAAACAGTAGTAATGGTAGGTGCAACTGATAATAAAAATAAGGTATCGGCTATTGGTGTGCCGTTAGCTTTCCAACGGATTTTATAACCAGCCGTATATCCGCCTGAAGGCGTAGCCTTTAATAAGGCGCTGCCTTGTTGGCAAATGGTAGTATCGGGAGTAAGGCTAAGTCTTAATGGAGGGAGAACGGTTACCTTTATTTTTCCGCTATCAGATATGGGAGTACAGCCGTCTGTTAATATCGCAGTATAATTTGTGGAGAGGCTGGGAGTAACAGTGGTGGTATAATTGCTATCAGTCCAAAATCCGGCATCATCTATCCATTTCACCTTATAAGCTGAGGATAAGCCCCCGTTTGGTATTGCTTTCAGCTCGGCTTGTCCGCCAACACAAATTACAGTATCAGAGCTAACGGTAAGTTTCAGCGAATCAAGAACTGTAATAGTAACGGTTGCTGTATCTGCTACAGTAGAGCAGTCATCCGCAAGTATTGCCGTATAAGTAGTTGTTTTTATTGGGGTTACAGTTATTGCAAACGTAGTATCGGGCAATAAGGTATTATTGCTAAGCCATTTTATTTTGTGTTGGTTTTGCAGGCCACCTGAGGCTTTTGAAACAAGTTGTATACTATTGCCTGAGCAGATGGTTGTATCGTTATTTATAGAAAGTTGTAACGGGGGTCTTACCGTTACAGTTATAAAAGAAGAATCGCGGGAATTATTTATTGTATCGTACGCTACCAGTTTATAGGTAGTAGTAATAATGGGTGATATAGTTTTTACAGACCCGTTTCCTAAACCGTTGTCCCAAACATATTTTACGGCAGCAGAATCGCAGGTAATTGCAGCAGCATTTAGGGTTACCGTATTTCCCAAACAAATAGTTGTATCTGTTAATTTGGGTAGAAGAAGACTCCCGTCAGGAATTACAACAACAAATGACGTATCGTTTTTTGAGCAATTGTCGCCTAAAATAACCTTGTATTTTGTTGCCGAATCTGGGCTAACGTTTATCTCTGCGTCAGTAGAAAATACTGTATTATTTACCGCAAGCGACCATTTATAGTTGTAGTTAGAGGTGTCTCCTCCTGTGCCAATTGCCTTTACAGTAGTCGTACGGCCTTTACAAAACACAACAGTATCAGCAACGTTTAGTTCAAGCGGTGGGCGCACATTTATTACCACATAATCAGTGTCTGTAACACCACAACCTGAACTGTCGCTTATTATAATCCGATATTCAATAGTGCTGTCGGCTACGACTAGAGGCTGACGATTATTAGTGTCGGCAGGATTAACAAAGCCTTTGTGGGGCCACCACTGCCATTTGCTCCCACCCGTTGTACCCAGCCGTATTTGTTGCTCTTTACATAGTAGAGTGTCTCTTCCTGCGTTGGCTGTATCTTTACTGTAAATCAACAAACGCAGGGTGTCTCGACGGTAAAAACTCTGTACTTGTGGCGTTGTACTAATAATACGTATGCGGTATTTATTATTTGTTGCCACATTAAACAAGGGTAAAGCACCCTTTACAATACCTTCTACGGTGTCTTTCAATCTTCCCAATTCCGTTTCCCCTCCCTCAAAGAATCCTGCGCTATCACTTAATTGTGCAATAAATTCATTCCCTGTATTAAATTTTCCGGTTACAGTAAAAGGGATTTCAATGCTATCCCCGGCGCAATAGGGGCCTGGACTAACATATCCCCGTGTGATAGTCATGTCGGTAAGTTTTGCAACAAATGCATCAATGTTTGCGGGCTGGAGACTGCGGGCTTTTTCGCCAAAAAAATCCAGGGCTCCCCTGAAATATCCTGCAATTAGTGCATTGCCAAAATTATCTACGGAAATATCATAAATATTAGAAATAGCAATTGTTCCCGTACTATCGGCAAAGGCCCACAAAACATTGTTTGCAGTATCTATTTTGGCAATAAAGAAACTTGAGCTTGTTAAAGCGTTCAGGTACGAACCGCCAAAATATGCCGACGCCACACTCATAGTCCCAACCACATAAATGTGGTTGTTTTTTACATAAATGCCACCTGCCGGAATCATGTATGGATTAGCACTGTTTCCACCACCATTTGTCTCCTGTCTTGCCCATTTAGGGGCAAAATAGGCGTCAAAAAAGGTTACATAAGTACCTAATAATGATGTTGTCCGGGTTAAAGATATGCCGTTTCCAAAGTTAATTGTGTTTTTTAAACTGCCTGTAATAGCAAAACGGCCATCAGGGTACACAGCAATTCCACCCGGGTCATAGGAACCGAGACCAAAACCAGCAGTAGGATTATTAAATGAGTAAGAACGGACAAAGGTACCTGAAGGGCTTAATTTAATTATGGATTTTCCAAAAACCTGCTGATTATTATATAGCGTATCGTTAATATCACAGAATAAATATATATAGGATGAGCTATCTGCACCAATATCGATAGGGCTGTTAGTATTTGATGATGATTTAGGACCACCGCCAAGCTTTTTCGCCCAACGGTAATTTCCCGAAGAATCATATTTTAATATACCGATACTTGACGCTATATACGATGCTGACTGGTTAGGGAACCCGGAAAGTGAATCTGTAGTTCCTGAAAATTTAACAACCCCATTGAACTGGAAAGTAATAACAGGGCTGTTTTCAGCATCAACAGCAATTTTGGGTCGCGGAGCATTACTACAGCTAAAAATGTTATTTGCAGGCGATACATGGTGATAAACCTTCCTAATCCAAAGCGGTTGCCCAAGTGAGTTATATTTTGCAATAAAAAAGTATATTGTTGAATCAGTAGGGAGGCTTACTCCGTTGCCCAAATCAACTTTTTGGGCTGAACCTGTTATAAAATAATTATTATTTTTATCGTGCCTTATATCTTGTAGCGCACATTTTGTTCCGTCAATTTTTGAAACCCACTTGGTTTTCCCGTAAGCATCATATTTAACAATGGCTTCTCTGAAATTGCTTTGAGAATAGCCTGCGCATGGAGCAGTAAGAGTATTGCCAAGAATTGTATAATTTATTAAAACAACAATGTCATTATCATTGTCAACAGTTAGCGATCTTGCTTCGTTAATCCGTCCGTCGGAGCTATTGTTTATCCATTCACATTCTTGTCCTTTGCTTTGCGCTGAAAAAAGCAACAGTAAGCAAATAACAAGAGATATGCCTTTATACATTTATGCAGCAGGTTAGGTACAATCAAAGATACGGTAACCCACAGAATGGTTGCCACGTTGATTTGTCAAATTTGTATGGAATTAAGCGGCGTGTTCCTAAATTATCTCCTAAAGTAACTACGATTAGTGCACTCTCCAATTACTACCTATCCACCAGTTCTTTGAAAGCCGTAACCGCCTGCCATTTGGCAAAACCCCGCAAAGCCCTGTGCGGTGCGTAACAAAAATAACTGCATAACTGCGTAACCGGGTAACACCGTAACTTTTATAGTAAAAGTGTCCCAAATTGTCCCACACTAACGGGACAGTTTTTTTGATTGTAGTTTTCTTACAATCAGTGTTTTATTGATTACAAATGATTGTCCCGCGTGTCCCAGCTAAAATGGGTTGGTAAGTATTGGGCAGTTGATTTTCGCTGTTGAAAAGTCTGTCGGAGCAATCTGTTTGCACAATTTCAGAAGGATTACTTCAAAACTCAAAAGCAGTTTTTCGTAATAACGATAGTCGCGGCCGTGCGTTGGATTCCCTGAGCCTGTCGAAGAAGCTCATATTCATATTGTCGTTTTTTGCTTTTATTTGTTTCTTATTGATTTTAAAGGGCTTTAAGGACTTTAATACTATTACCTATTGCTTCTTTTTGTTTCGATTTGCTATATTTGTTGTACCTATGTTGTACCGATTAGGGGTACAACATGGGTTTAACTACAAACTATGGCTACCATAAAATTACTTCTTAGAACCTCAAAGACATTGGCTGACGGAACCCATCCTATTGTAATCAGGGTAACGGTCAACCGTAAGTCTAAGTTCATCTTCACAGGAAAGACAGCAAAAGTATCTCAATGGGATGCCGCTTTGGGTTTAACCAATAAGAAACACCCGTTGCATTCCGACTTAAACATCTATTTAGGCCAACGCTTATTAGATGCCCAAACTGAATTACTTGACCTTCAACGCCAAAAGAAAGGGTTTTCAGCCGGAACTGTTCGGGAGATAATCAAGGATAATAAGCCCTCAATGACCTTCGTTCAGTTTTGTGATAAACTGCTTGCTGAACTAAAGCAACAAGGACGCATTGGGACACGGAGAACTTACCGTACTGTTAAATATTCTATACTTCGGTTTACCAATAACAACCAATCGTTGACCTTTTCAGATATTGACGTTGCCTTTTTGACGAAATACGAACAATACCTAAAAGCCAACGGGTTTAAAATCTCATACGTTAAAACGCAGCTAAATAAACTAAAGGCTATCATTGGTAAAGCTATACTTGATAGGGTAGTTAAAAAGAATAATAATCCGTTTTTAGAATACAGCCTGAGCCATTTGCGACCCGAATACCAGCACCGTTCTCTTGACAAAGACAAATTAGAAAAATTACTTCGCTATCAAGCCGAGGAAGGTACAAGTAAGCAAGATACCATTAACTTCTTCACCTTTTCCTATTACTGTTGGGGTATGAATTTTACTGATATGGCCAAGCTGAAATGGAAAAACATCTACAACGGCAGGTTGGTTTACAATCGTTCCAAAACAGGAAAGATGCACAATATCTTATTATTGGAACCCGCTATAAAGGTAATTGAATATTACAAACACCTCAAATATGGGGAGAATAACATGCCTCCTGCCGAGGACTTCATTTTTCCTATCCTTGACCCTGATAAATATAATACAGCCTCAAGAATTGCTAATCGTATTGAATTTAAACTGTCTTTGACCAACCGATGCCTTAAAACCATCGCTTCTGAATTGGAACTTGAGGAAAACGTAACCTTTTATATGGCAAGGCATACGTTTGCGACCCAACTGTTAAGGAAAGACGTGGCTACTGCCAAAATCCAAAATATGTTGGGGCATTCATCCGAACGAATGACCCAAACGTATTTGGACAGCTTCAAAAACGATGAATTGGACGAAGTATCTATGTTGTTGATGGGGTAATCGGTCTTTTACCATCAGTGTGACTCGTCCCTGAAACAGTTTTCCAACAACACGTTGTTGCAGTCAAAATGCACGTAAACAGCTAATCATAAAATAATTACATAAATAGTTCTAAAAACACCGTGTTTTTTGTAAAAATAATTAATTACTAATCAGACACTTGTAAAAACAGCGTGTTGGAGGTTTTCCAACACGCTGTTTTTTTGATTTGGTATAACTAATTGGTTACTAATTACATCACAAAAAACCTGTGCAACAACGTGTTGTTTTTCTAACCCCAAGCTACCTGTGCCTTGAAATACCTGTAATTACAAGTTTTGTCGAAAAACCTTTAATAATGGGTACATTTTTTACATTATTGCGTTCTTATGTAATATTCCGACAGAATAAAACAGTTGGTTAAATTACATTATGATTTCAGGATACACATTTTTAAGGAAAGAGACCAAACTATGAATTTACGCAACAACATCTTTGTAGAGGTGATGCACGCCCATTTCAATCATTATCTACAGTATTACAGGCACGAACCCCTTAACAGGGTTTACAACAACCCCGCCCAATCACCCCCGACACACGGCTACCCCGACGACTTTTTCAGCATCTTTGAGATGATTACCGACCCCAACGAGGAAAAGCGCAATGCCGTTAACGAACAATTAGAACAGTCACTGGAAGATAACGCTGACCAATTTCCGCAATTGGACAATGTAGCCAAGCCGCAGGTCAAGTACAATTCGATATTAGGGGTGCGAATGAACCTAAAACAAATCAAGGTCGGCCATCCCGATACACGGGTAACAACGGTAACCTACCGATACAAGTTTTACAAACTGCATTATGTTCTGCTGTTTCTGTTGAGCCGGGATAAGATGAAAAGGGCACACATTTACAACAACCACTTAAAAGTGGTACAACGGGAAATTTATCCTGAAATACTGCCAACGGCAAAAAAAACAACTGTTACTGAAGGGGAAAACGAAATATCGGAGTTAGGGCTAATGAAAATCACAGAAGACTTGACACCTGAGTTTACCGTACGCCGACAATGTATCTTGGGACTTTCAATTATTAAGGCGATGGGAGTAAATCTTGCTTCGATTAATTTCACGGATGTGGCTAAGTTTATCCATGTGCTTGCAGCCAAAGAAATACCATTAGATAAGCACGGAAAACCAATTATAGACAACTCATACATCTACAAAATACTTAAAAATTTGCGTAGAACACCGAAAGAAACAGCAGCTGAAGACTTGGTTTTCATAAAAAAATATGTGGAACCGTTAGATATTGAAAATAAAAACCCAAACGTAAAAAGGTTAGTTAAACAATTGGAAATCAAATCCAACTAAAATTACGACGGACTTAAAAACATAAATGCGGCGGGACTACCCGCCGTATTTTTTCAAAAAGTCGGTATCATCCCGCGCTAACTGTCCCGCCACTTTTTCCTAAATATTTGCTGCACTTACTCGAAACAACAATGGCAGCAAACCCTTTCACTGAAATTTCTGAAAAATTAGATGCGCTTACCCAAATGGTAGCAGAAATGCAACGTCAAACCAAAGTAAGCCTTAAACCCGTTGATGCTCCTTTGACCGTAGAGGAGGCAATGGATTATCTTAACCTTTCTAAAAGCAGGCTTTACCGGTTAACCTCACAGCGGGGCATACCGTTTATTAAACGCGGCCAGGGTATCCTGTTCAATAAACCCGATTTGGACAAGTGGCTGCAATCCAAGCGCAAGAAGACAGCCGACGAAATCAGGCAGGAGGCAAAAAGGTACAGGGGCTAACCAACTAATTTATCGTTAGCAATGGACTTTTACAAGCACACAACCCACACCTGCGCAGGGTGCAATACACATTTGAAAGCCGAACCCACCCGATTATTGGGTGCTTTTTCGGTAAAGACGGGTGTTTTGCGTTGCAACCAATGCAACCGTGTTTTTACTGTTTCCCTCACCCACCTTCAAAAACCCAAACAACACGTATAACAATGGCAAAGAAAACCATCCTGCCTGTGTCCACTAATACAGGGGAGCAGGTTAAAGAATTTGTAAAAGCGCAACTTACCCCAACGGATGCTCAGGGCAACCCTGCACCCGACCGAAATCTGACTGACAGCCAACGCACATGGCTGACCGTGGATGAAATCACCGATACGGTAAAAATTAAGAACCCCCAAAGCGGAATTACCAAAGCTGCGGTGGTAAAAGCTGTTACCGAAATGATACAGGAGGGCAGTCTCAAACAACGGATGCGTAAACCACCACACGTAAGCGAATATACCGCCGTACAATAACCCATGCACCCAACAGTAATGTGAATAGCAAGCGCGGGGGGCTGATTAGCCCCCTTTGCCGCTTGGTGTAAGTAGTTAAGTAAATTAAGACAGGGAAGTTGCAAATGTACCTTCAAAAAGCCAAAGCAGAGACCGAAAAAATACGGCACATCCAACGGCTGTTATTATTTCCCGAAACGCCCCACAATGAAAGCGATACCGAATTGTTAACCCGCCAAATTGCCACCCACCAACGACTGTATAAACGCTTCATCACCCTTGCCCAAAAGCACCAACAAGACTTAAACAACCCGTTGTTTTTATGAATACCACAGACACAACACCATTATACTTTGAGCGGATAGACATCACCACCGCCCGTTCCAACGCCAATAAATACATTCAGCAATACAACCAAAAAGCCCCTTCAAAAAAAGAATGGATACGCGGTGGGGTATTGGCCACTTTAATGCGGGTTATTGATGCCTTTGTGCGCCAAAACAACTTCGTCGGCCAACTTGCAGGTCAATCAGTGCCCTGCCGATTAAACAACTGTATGCTGGCCGACCAGTTAAAAGTGGATAGGCGTACCATTATCAACCATCTTAACAAACTGGAGAAAGCAGGCTTTCTTACCAAGAAGTTTAGAGGTACTTATGCGAATTACGAATTGACCGTATCTGCGTGTGTGTTGGTAAGCAACAACGTGTTGTTGGAGCAAATCAATGCCCCTACCACTACCCCCGAACCCCTTGAAAATACTCACAATGCGAAAAAAGTTCGCCCTATCAGTCTTGCAACTAATGTAGAAATAAGTAATATGCTCCCTAAACCCTGTGAATTGGGGGATAACCCCGTTGAAAATAGCGGTGTGCCTCCTGCGTCGGCACCAGTTAACAAGGCTCTTGCCACTATTTCCTGCCACCAGCCCAAAGTAATGTGTACAGGTGAAAAACCGCAAGGGTTATCCACTTCCCAAAAAGAAAAAAAAGAGGGGGGCGGCGGCGCGAATTTTTCGGGGGGCGCGGCGGCCAAAAAACACTATCCTGCGTGGCAAATAGCCCTTGTTAAAACCTTTTACAGTTACCTAATTACCCATTTGTACCCTTACCGTACCTATTCAGCGGACATCGAGCGTGCCATCCTGAATAAAGTATTTAGTCACGTGTATTACGGCTTTAAAGAACCTACCTACACCCGAACCGATTGGGAAGGATACCACGAGGAACTGTTGGAGCGGGTGCGGTTAATTAAAGCATGGTTAGACCGACCCTTACCGCAATACAAAGCTAAACAGTATGAGATGGGCAAATTTTTGGTAAACCCGCTCACCTTCTTAGACCGAAATTGTCCCTACGGATTTGCCCAAACCGCACAATGGTTGGTAATGGCTTACCAAAGAAAGGAACTGATAAAAGCGGAACTGGAACTCGATAAAGCCCGCAAGGAAATCATCACCGGCACTGACCGATTGAATGTGTACCGCAGGTGGGAAAAACGGTTTAAAAATAAGAAGCTGCCCGAAGCCCAAACCATGTTTTACAAAGCAATGGCCGATATACAAAACCAATTAGTAGCAATTAAACAGGCATCATAATTCATAATGAACACACCGCAACAAAGAGAAAACAAGCCGTTGACTGAAAAGCAACGCAGTGTTTTTGCCACCAATGCAAAATTTAAACTGGTAATGTTTTTCAGAAAAGGGATTGGTCGTAACGGGGATAATAAGCCAAAAGTGTTTTTCTCCCGTGAGTTGCACGATAAGGCAGGGGATGCAGGGGAAAAGGCATTAATAGACTTGGTCACTGAAAAATATACGGGTAAATACCGCACGGCTCTTATTTACGATAACCAAACAGGGGTATTGCTGCACAAATGGGTGTTTAACGGGATACTTGAAGATAAGAGAATATGAACCAACAACGTGTTGTGGATAGCTGGCAGCGCATTGAAGCAATCCCCCCCGACCGCATCATGTACAGAATCGGGTATTCGGATGCAAAGGCATTGGCGTGTATGTTGTACGGATTAATTGTACTGGATTGCACACAGCTACCCAAAGCCCACCAGCGAGCCTATCGGGCAGCGGTGCTGCTTACGGAGCCTTTGGGTGTAAAGCTGCAAAACCTCACCAAAAAGTCTTTTGCAAAGCATAAAACCATTGCTATTAACCAAAAAATGGCAGAAGGTTTCATGTTGGCCTATGAAGCAGGTTGCTTCAACAACGTGTTGTTGCGCACCAATCCTTTGGTTAAAAAGTATTTTGAAGGGGTATTGTACTTGCTGTACGAAGCGTTGGGGAGATACTACCCTCTATAAACAACAAAGGCGGGTGTTGCCCGCCTTGTTGGTGTCCATAGTTAGATTAATAATCTATTTACTTACTGTAAAACAAACATACTAAAACGTCGTATCAAAATGGAAAATAAAGTAAAACTGGTTAGTAAGAATTTAAGCACACTGGCCGCTGAGTATGGGGTTTCATTGCATACAATGCGGAAGTGGCTACTTTTAATTAATGGGCTAAAAGTGGAGGGCAGAACGACAAGGGATTATACGCCCAAAGAGGTTGAAATAATATATAACCACCTTGGGGTGCCGAATTGCGATTACGACCAACAGTAAATTAAACGGTTATCCGATAACACTTTAAACTCTGCAAAACACACAAGACAAATATTGTATAACACAAAAACGCTGAGAAATAATTCAATAAAATAATATTTTTAGATTTTCTTAAAACCTCTTCAGGCCAATAATATGTATTTGGCCTTCCTGTGGACTCAATTACATCTTTAATGTTCAATTCACTTATCGGTTTACCATACCGTTCTTCCAAAACTAAAATAACAGACGGGAAAATCTCCTCTTTTTTCCCAATTATCATTTGCTCCCCATCTTTTACCACGACATATTTATCCATTGAATTGTGGTAATGATAAACAAAATATGGGCCGATAAAAAAACAAATAGCCGCAAGGATAAGCCAAAATTTCCCATGTTTCTTTAGTCGGAACAAACCGATTGGGATAAAGAGCATAGCAGTTACGCCGATAGACAGAAATTTAGCATAGTTAGAATAATGGTTATTTTCATTCGTCTCAATAGGGAGGTCAATTAAAAACCCAGAAAAAATGGATACAAAAAAAACACCCCATTGGGCAAGGGTTGTCCAGTTTTCTCTTAATGACGTTGAAATTGATGGCATACTAAAATGGTTTGACAAATCATTCACTCACTAAATTGTATTCATAGATATTAGTTCCCTGACCGCTGCTAACTCGCTCAGTTTGTCCAGTATTTTGTTTCTTTTTAATCTCGTGTCTGTAAAAATTATGATAGATTTCCGTAGTTTCCCTTAACATTTGAATGCAGTACACCCCCCCTCTTAAGGTAATGTTGTATTTCCCCTTTGAGAAGTTTGCAACACCCCTGAATGTGTCATCTAAAGTCCTTACACATAAACAAATTCCGCTACAATAATCGAAGAACTTTATAGTCAAATTGTCCAATAATATATTTTGTTTATTTCTAACAATAAATTCAAATGGGGTTTCCACAAGCTCTTTGAATTTATTAAAGTTCTCTTTTTCAAATTGAATAATCCGGAATGATGAATTAACAATTGACGTGTCAGTTTCACTTGCTATTACCTTGCTGATTGCATTTAAAACGACTGAATAATGAAACTCATAGTTCTTGTGGCTAATGGAGTCTGTTTCCAAGCTGGTCAGGTATAAGTAATCTGTTGTAATCTGACTTAATAATGGGGAACATATTGAGATAAATTTAAAGTATGCAATGGAGGTGGTGATACTTTTATCGGAATTTTCATATTGGTTGCTCAATTCTTTAAAACTCATAACTTTTTGCTTAATCCCGCTGGACTCTCCCTTCAATTGTTCAAACGGTTCCGACCCACGTTTAGAATCGTACACAGGAGCATCCCAAACCTCTGAGGAATCCGGTTGCGACTTTGAATAAATGCAAATGGCTAAAAAGAATGATAGTACAATTAGCTTCATAGGTTATCAAATATAAAAAATTTTAATTTAACTTCAATTATTTGAATATTAATTAAAATTCAAGGATTACTTGTAACCCATAATTTCCGCCTCCTGCACCTTTGCTCTACCATTACGAGTAAAGATGACAGGACTTATGAAATTAGCCGCAGTCGGAGCGGTATCAGCTATCGGCTATACCGCCCTGCGCCTGTCAAGGGTGTACAACAACTTAAACACCACCTTTGGTATTCCCCACGTTTACGGCATCTTGCGCACACGGTTTATCGGGGTTACCATTCCTGCAATTATTTATAACTATTCAGGTCAACTGCTGAACCTAAAACGCCTTCGCATAGAGGTATCCTACAAAGACAATAAAGGGAATTTTGTGCCGCTCGGCATTAGTCCCCGCTTGGTAGAGACCGCCCAATTACTTAAAGACAAGCGGAACGATTTGCGGTTTGACTTGGAATTAGACGCAATGGCATTAGCGGCCGTACAGCCTACTACCCCGATAAAGGTGCTGCTAAAATTCAATTTCGGTATTATCCCTTTGAGTATTCCCTACCACATTACCATTAATGACTTTATTCCCCCTGTGGCCTTTACGGCCATCAAAAGCCTGTTAAAACTTATAGGCTTAGGCAACCCTTCGGTAAACAGGCTACAACCGCTGCAATCCGCAGGCATTACAATCACTAATAAAATGGGGGACGTTTTATGATAGGCCCAAACCTTGACCCCCGCTATGAGACCCAAGTCCCTGTTTATTTTTTAAACGGTTTGGGGCTTACCGCAGCTACCCACCGAACTTTAAAAGACATTACCCCGTATTTGGGGTATTTCCCTACTCCGTTGGGGGACGACGAACCCTACAATAAAGGCGAATACATCCGAACTGGTAAAGTACTGGAGCTGATAGACCAAAAAGTCCGCAAGTACAAAACCGACACTCAAAAATTCGCAAAAGAAATCGTTTCAAAGGGGTTGGCCCCCCAAACGGCACAGGGAGTAAAAGAGATATGCAGGCGGTTGTACCAATGGCTGATAGACCACGTGCAATACAAACAAGACAGGGCAGGCCGTGAGGAATTGCGCCGTCCTGCAAGGGTGGTAAAAGAAGCCCGTAACGGGGTGGATTGCGACTGCTTTTCCTACTTTATTTCCACGGTACTTACCAACCTATCCATTCCTCACCACCTGCGCATTATAGCCGTTGGCAAAGCCACCGCCTACCATCACATCTACGTCATAGTTCCCCATCAAAAAGGCAGCCTTGAGCCTTTCCGCGACAAATACCGCTATACGGTGGTTGACCCCGTGCTGGACACCTTTGATGAAGAACCCCAACATATCACCGCTTATCACGATTATCCAATGACCAATTTCACCACCTCTTTACAGGGCATTCCCCTAACGGGACTTGACGACCTGTACCAAAAGCTGTCTGCCACAAGGGCGGCCATGCAAAACAATCCGCAATCTTACTATAAGGCGGGCATTAATCCCTCTGCCGCTATTCCCTTAATTACCCAAGCCTTGGATGCGTGGTACACCCCACGAAGGCAGGATGTGCTAAACAGGCTTGCACAGCTTGACCACACCCTGTACACGGGGATGAACGGGGTACCGATGAACGGTTTTTTTCAAAACGTATCCAATGCCGCTAAAAAAGTGGTGAGTGAAGTAAAAACAGTGGTTCAAACGGCCGTTACCGACCCTAAAAAATTAGTCAACCAAACCATTGACCAAGCCAAACAATTAATTGACAAAGCCATTGACTATGGGCGCGAAGGGGTGTTATTCATCCCCCGTAAAGCCTTTTTGGCATTGGTGGAGCTGAACGTTCGGGGATTGGCTTCTGATTTCAAAAAAGGATTGTCCGACCCCGCTATTGCCGACCGTATGAAACGGGTATGGGAAGGCGACTTAGGAGGTAACTTTTCCAACTTCACCAGTGCCATTAATACAGGGGCAAACAAGCCTTTTCTTTTCGGGTTACGCGGATTAGCAGGCGAACCTGTCACCGTCGCGTCGTTAACCGCTTCTGCGGGGGCTGTGCTTGCCATAGTTAAACCGATTTTGGACGCAATCAGCAAAGGGGTACAGGTAGTTAATCAGGGAAAGGATATTGTCCAAACATTCGTAAATAAAGGAGACAGCCCAGCGGCATTAATAACCCCGCAAACCAACCTTCCTTTGCCTTATCCTGTTTCCTTACCTGCTACTGTCCCTTCTTACCCTGCCCCAACGGGCGTAAACCCCAATTATTCCCAACAAACCAGTTACGATGCCCCTACGGGGGTTAACCCGAACTACCAAAACCAACCTGCCGCTAATAGCGGCAGCGGCAATAATAAAACCCTTTTAATCGGTGCGGGGGTTGCCACAGGATTGGTGCTGCTGTATGCAGCCACCAAGAAAAAGAAAGGCGGGCTGAACGGTTTGCAGGGCAAAACCAAAAAAAGCCACTCCAAAAAACGCAACAAATCAGGCAAAACTTCCTCCATCACTTTCTAATCCAACACAACCATAATGAGTACATCAACTTCACTAAAAGCCTACACCAATCCAACGGTGTTAAAACAGGTCGGCTTACAGATTTTGGGCGGCACAAGCGGCCTTGTAATTGCCAACCAGATAGATAAAAGAATGAACGCCCAAAAAGGCTTGGCCGTTCCCTTAGCAATTTTGGCAGGCGGAGTGGCAGGGATTGTTTATTACTTCGTTAACCCGCCCAAATCAACCGATAAATTAGGTAGTTTTTTACAAGGTACTTCCGTAGGTGCGGCAGTAGTGGGCGGCCTTAAATCTATGCAATACGGTGTAGAAAAACTTTCCATTATGAGCGGTTTAGGCCGTTTGCGTGGCTTTATCTCCCCCGAACTTTTGGAGAAATTCAAAGCCACTATGCCTACCATTAACGGTATGGGCGAAGTGCCCAGTTACAACAACGACCCGATGGCTTCAATGATGGGTTTGGGTAATTATTACACCACCAACTACTACGAACCCGAACCCTCCAACAACGTACTAACCGCAAAACCCATTAACGGCTACGTGGAGGCCATTGACGTAATGTCAGAAGTACGCTAATCAGTCAATAGTCCATTGTCCACGGCAATACCGTTGACCAATCCCCAACCCCTAACTACTAACAACCAACAACAACCAATGAGTGTAATACGACGCAACCCCAATTTTTCCGCAGGGATTTCACAATTCCTGCTTGACCAGATAATTAAAGGCAAGGCTGGCGAAGATGTAAAACGCCAATTTGAGGCGGGCAATATCGAGTTTATCGATATGAGTTTTAAAGTGCGCTACAAATTAGGAGTAATGGCTGCCTCTGCCAATGCAACGGTAAATATTATCGATACCACGCTTGCCAAAACCGAAGGCCGCACCGATTTGCACCAAGGTATTTTGCCGGGCAAGATGCCTTTTGCCATCGGAGCGGTTCGTTTGGCGTATGCCGAAACCGCAGGTTTACCCGAAACAGGGGTGTATAAAAGCCGCAAGTACGCCTTTAATGTTACCGCCGCAGCGGCAGAGCAAGCCCTGTTAGTGCCTTACCTGTTGCAAAACAGCCGTTTTGAATTGTGGCAAGGCTCGCGCAGACTGTTAAACGAACAGGTAGAGACCTTTTTTGCCGATACCAACCAAATTACAGAAGGCGGCCATTTGTTAGATGCGCTGACGTTGGACAACCCGAAGTTATTGATGCCGGATGAGACCCTTTCAGGAGTTATCATTCCTCCTCTTACGGGAGCATCGTTGGTTGCTGATTCATGTATTGAGTTAAAAATCATCGGAACTGCCGCCCAATTACGCAAAACCTCTGCTGTATAACCTGCCATAACCCCAAGGGGGGCGGTGCAAGCCGCCCCCTTTCATTAACCACCCAATGAGACGATTAAAGACTTTAAATATCAGTTTGGCTGCCGCAACGGCGGCAGGTACATACTCCTACACGTTCACCGCCGACAAGGATATGCAGTTGATTACTTCGGTGGCAATTGCTGAAAACAAGCGCAATGCTGCCGATATATACCGCATCGGGTTAAAACCGACCAACGGCGGTGACGTGGTAATTGACGTGTGCAACCGTGCCTTTTGGGTAGTGGACACAGCCATCCCCATTAATGAACGGATGCTCTACTTAGGAGACGGTGGCATTATCGCTCAAGGCTACCAATACACCGTATCGGTAACCATCGTAGAGAACCTTGTCGGCGCACTGAATTTGGATATGGTATTTGACCAACGCAGTTAAGGGCTATGGTAAATTGGGAAGACTACAAATACACGGGCGATAACGACAGCTTTCCGCACGAAGGGTATTCGGGATACAGTGTCGAAAACACAGGAACGGTCAACGTAACCTTAAACGATAACACCTTACTCACTCCCGGACAAGAGAGGGTATTCCCCTACTTTGAAAACCACTATTACACAGGCATGGTGCGCCTTATTTGGTCAACCGCAGCAGGTTCTAAAAACATTACAGTGAGGGCGTTTCGGATAACAGACCCTTGTTGATAGTCGGTAGTCAGAGGTCAGTGGTCAGTAGTCCGTTGCCCCATTATCCTAAACACTAATCACCAATAACTAACCACTAACAACCAGCAACAACCAACCAACCACTAACCACCAAAAGATGCAAACCCCCTTCGGAAATACCCCCAATACGACCGCTTATAACACCTATGGTGCTGCCATAGGTTCGGGGGAAGGATATATCCTTGACAGGGCACAGGGTGCAAAAATGGCGGTATCGGTACGCAAGCTCTCACAAGGCTATGCAGGCAATTACGCCCGTATCCGAAGAGCATCCGACAATTCAGAAACCGAAATTACCACCCCCTACGGAGGCTTTATCACCCCGCAGGCGGCGGTATCGGACGGGAGCGGGTTGCAAGGGTGGCTTTCGGGAGCGGACGGTGCGGGGGTGCGGTGGTACGACCAAAGCGGAGCTGCCCATTTAACTCAAAATACCGCTGCTAACCAATTCTTGTTACGCTTCGGTTATACAGGCAACCGAAGTGCCTTTGCAGGAAAGCCCTTATCGGATTACCAATGGGTATATCCAGCCTCAACGGGCAATTACCTCTTTGGAGTGAACAAACAGTTCTCTTTTCATTTTGTGGTGAAAACCAATATCACCGCAGGGGCTGATTTTGCGATGTTTTACCACATCGCCTCCAATAACGACCTGATACGCGGATTGATACTAAGGGTGGTAGGTTCGGGTAACGGTTACAAAGCAGGGTTTGTCGGCGGCGACTTAAATGCCACCGTTAATATGTCAACGGTAAGTGTTTTTGACAATACCCGACCGCACCATGTACTTTTTTGCTATGACGGCACGGTAAACACATCGTGGACGGACAGGGTGACAGTTTATGTGGACGGCTTAACAAGCCCGATGGCGGCATCGTTCCAAACAGGGCCGTTCCCCGCCCCGTTGACCCAACCCGTCACAGTGCCGAGGGTGTGGAGTCCTTATACTGCGATAGTTAACAGCGGAATATCCGAAGCTATTCTTTGGGACAGGTTACTCACCCCTGCTGAAATTTCATTTATCACCCAAAACACCCGTAAAGCCTATGGAATATAAATACTATACAGCAGTGCGCTTTGACTCTCTCAATGAAGCTGCGGCCTTTTCACAAAGCTGCCTCACCCCGCTTACCGTTGAGGATGCTGCAACCCAGTATATGTACCCTGTTGCCCTTACCGATACCGGAAAATACGCCGTGATAATCTACAACCTCAACGACCTGAACGAAACCGACATTTTACAAGTAACCATCCAAAAAGTAAACACGGAATTTATCCCCCTTGACTAATACCATGTTTGATAAACAACTCACCTTAAAACAAGCCATCACTATTGTTACCTCCACAGTAACCCTGTGCGGGGGAGCATGGGTGGACATGAAAATATCGGTAGCACGGCAGGACACTGCCATATCGGAAACCGAACGCCGATTGGAAGAAACACGGCGCACCGAAGAGGAGCATTACCGCGAGCTGAAGCAATCCAACCAAGCCATTTACGACAAGCTGATAGAGATACAGGTTTCACTGCAAAATAAACAAGACCGCCCATGAACTTTCAACAAATCAGCTACGGCAAAGCCCTTCGTGTGGCAGTGAACGGAAAACCCATCACCCCCCGCAAGAAGTATGAAGAAATTATACAGTCAGGGCAAACCCCTGAAAGCTATGTACAAAGTGTACTGTCCCAATTGGGTATCGGCAAATGCTCCGTAGAGTATTTCAAAGCTAACGGTACCTCTTTTATCAAAGAAGGACAGTTTGATTACACCAACAACGGCAGCGCAACCACCCCCGCCCCCATAACGCACGGAGTACCGCTCGGCGGTGCTTTTCAGGGGTTGGTATATACCGGTCACGAAGCCCTTTTGGCCAAACAGTACGAAAAATGGTACAACGAAGAAGCCGACAAAAACCGTAAGCTGCGCACCGAATTAGACGAGGCTACCCGCGAGCTGAACCGCGTAAAGAACGATTTGCAACTGGCCGACATGAAAAAAGAGGTGGAATTGCAAAAACGGGAATTGGACATGGAAAAAGCCTCAAAAACAGGCTTGGACGGTTTTGCCGATACCATTGAGAAGAACCCCTATTTGCAAACCCTGTTGGATAAAATCGTGGATAGTTTCAATTCAGGAGGTAAAACCAACGGTATTGAAACGGTCAACGACCCTGAAATCCAAAAGGCCATCACCGACGCTACCCACCAACTGGTTCAAATGGCCACCAACGACCGAGAGCATTTTGCTTACGTAGCCCTTGCCCTTGATAAACTTACCCAAGACAAGGAAATGGCCAAATACATCTACAACTGGATGAATACACCTACCGAAGGTACTCAACAGTCAACGGTCAATACTCCACCGCTGTAAACGGACAGTTGTCAGTAGTCGGCTGTCAGTAGTCAGTTTTAGGCTTTGGGTTATTAGCCCTTAGCAAAGAGAAGCTAACAGCTAAAGGCCAACCGCCAATAGCAATACTACCGACCACTGACCACAAACCACCAATCCCCAATCCCCAACCCCTAATCACTAACCCCTAAAAAATGGCACAACTCATCATCAACACCAAAGAAACCGACCTTGTTGCACAAAACAACCGCGCACGGTCATTACAATCTTTATCAGACGGCTTCTCCAATAACGCCCTTGCAGTATTGGCAGAATGGGCAAAAGCCCCCAACGTGGAGGAAAAAATCATGAACAATCAGGGTAAAATCCGTTTTGCCCTCGGCATTAAAAAGTAATTGATGAACTCACAAGGGATAAAGGACATCGGTATCGGCCTTGCCGCCTTATTGGGCGGCTGGGCGGTTTTTAACTTCTTTAAGAAAAAAGAGCTGGCCACTACCCCCGGCACGGACGAGTTTCAGGAAGAACAGGTAAAACGTATTGCAGTGGACACCAAGAAGCTGGCCAACGACAGTTTCAAATACAAGTCCGCTGCCGACCAACTATACAACGAATTGTCAAAGCGTATTCCCGTTGCCAACATCTTCACTTACAATTCATCCGCCTTGTTTTCCATAGTCAGCGGGCTGAACGCTGAGGAGTTAAAACAGGTAGTGAAGGACTTTGGTGTGCGCAGCTTAAAAATATTCAACCTGATTAGTTTGCCCGACGGGGGCACCTTGTTTGAATGGTTCGACAACATATTGACCAAAGAGCATTTGGAGCGGATGCGGGAAATTTTTAAGCCCACGGGATTGTGGCAAAGCCCTACCCAAAAGCCTGATAATACCGCTTATGTAAACTACCTCAACCAATGGATGGGTGCAAATTTGGGGAAAGTAAAATACCCCAATCCCCGCCTTGCCATTGGCCGACCCGTTTATTCCACTTACACGGGCAAAGAAAACATAGGGTACTTAGACAACGGGTGGTGGGATATTAACTCTTGGCGGGCTAAAAAAGGCCAATCGGGGGATTTTTATGTACGCCCTTCGGATGCCATCCGCCCTTTGGGGACAATTTCGGATGTGATGCGCCTGACCGAACCCGATAAATTGGGACAAGTGCCCTTAATAAAGGTTAAAATCACCCACCCCCAATTGTTTACCAATGCCCCCAACCCGCTGCTGAACCGCGAAGTATGGCTCGCCCCTTCACGGCTGACCGATGCCCCTTACAACCCATCATTACAAGGGCTTACATCATTTACCCATCCTACTTTAGCCAATGTATTATAGCCGATGGACGCCGTTTTTGAATTATGGAACGAGTACATACTCAAGGAATGGGAAGGGGGTATTGCTGACCGACCCTTGCGCGACGACCCCGGCGGTTTGACCAACCGAGGGGTAACCATTGCCGTATGGCGGGAATGGGCACCCAAATTGTTCGGGATACCAGGCAACGAAACCACCCTTCGACAGCTTACCGAAGCCCAAGCCAAACGGGTAGCCTATGAAATTTACTGGAAGTTCTACGGAATTGACAAAGTAAACAACCCCGCAATAAAGATGCTGCTTGCCGACTCAGTTTGGGGCGGTGGAGGGTATAGCAGCTTGGGGTACAAAACAGGCACTTATGCCCAACGTGCCGGCCTAATCAACAAAGACAACCAAGCCAACCCCAGACTTTTTGACCTTTTGGTACAACGCAGGCTGGCCTATTTACGCAGCCTATCCAATTACCAAGCCAACAAAAACGGATGGGAAAACCGCGTATGGAGGGGCAACGGTAAAATGCTGTCCCTCACCCAAGTGGTCGCTAAATACAACCTTAACAACGCCGTTGTAGGGGTTAGTTTAGTCAGTGCGATTGCATTGGCATTAGTAGCAAGGGCGGTGTATAAAAAGATTAAACAGAAAAAAAAGTAAACCACCCATGAATAAAAAAGGGTTTGTGATGGCCATTGCCAAACGGCTGCATTCAGGGGAGCGGCTTACCAACAAAGAAGTCAATACCCTTGCAGGGCAATTCGGTATTCAGGACAAAAATTTAATCAAAGAACTGACCGAACTGGCTTTAGTAGGTATTGCAAGAAAACTTGCCCACCAAAAAGGCGCAACGCAAAAAGAAGCGTTTGAGCAAATCGTTGCCCTTTACCAGCGGCAAAACAACCTTTCCCACCGCACCTCACAGAGTATTTTGTTGCAGCAATATTCGACCCCCGCCCCCATTGCGTATTTAATGGGACGGTATTGCGGCATTGATAAAAAAGGCACTTACTTAGAACCCACCGCAGGAAACGGGATGCTTACCATTGCGGGGCAGCCCGAACACTTTACCGTTAACGAATTAGACCCTGTTCGGCTGGACAACCTTGCCCAAGAAAAGTACGGGGAAATTTACCGAATAGATGCCCAAGAATGGGTATTGCCCCAAAAGTATGATGCGGTGCTTACTAACCCGCCCTTCGGCACGTTGCCCGCCCCCGTAAAAAGAGAAGGGTATCTCATTTACGACCTCGACCACCTGTTAGCCATTAATGCACTGGCTGCCATGAATGATAGTGGCAAAGCTGCCATTATTATCGGTGGTCATACCCGTTGGGACAATTTCGGCAGGGTGCAATCCGGCAAAAACCGCATTTTCCTCAACTTCCTCTACCACTTTTACCACGTTGAAGATATTTTATTAATCAATGGTAAAGCCCTCTATTCCCGTCAGGGGACAGGGTTTAACAGCCGATTGATTTTGATAAACGGCAGAAAAGCCCAACCCGAAGGGGTTGCCCCCCTTAAAAAATCCACCGATACAGCTATTAATTCTTTTGAGGAGCTGTACGGGCGCATCACCCAATTACAAAACTCCGATTCAGCAATGCACACCAACGACGAACTTACAAGGCTCAAAGCACAGGCCAAAAAAATAAAACTGCTTTTAGACAACGGCTTAGGGATGCCCTATATCCCCGCTTCTAAAAACAAACGGCTGAATGTAGATACCCCCGACAGTATGGGCACGGAAATACAGCAGGCATTGGAACTGCTAAAACAGGCCGTAGGGGATGTGGACGAATTTGTCCGTAAGAAGTTAGGGTATAAAACCGCCCAAGAACTTACCCATGCGTTAAGTGCCGAACAAACCGACGCGGTTGCCTTATCTATTTTCAACGTTGAGCAGCGCAACCAAGGCATTATTATCGGCGACCAAACAGGGATAGGCAAAGGCAGGGTAGCCGCAGCGATGATACGCTATGCGGTAAAGCACGGTAAAAAACCCGTTTTCATTACCGAAAAGCCCAATTTATTCTCTGATTTGTACCGCGACCTTTCCGCCATCGGCAGCGCATCGCTCAATCCCTTTATCCTTAACACCAAAGAAAGCAAAACTCAGGTAAAGGATGAAGACGGCAAGGTGGTGTATGAGCCGCCGTTGGCGCAAGAACAAAACAAAATCATCGCTTCGGGCAAACTGCCCCCCAAGTACGATTATGTGATGCTCACTTACAGCCAGCTTAACGGCGGGGAAATCAACTATACAGGGACAAATGCCCATTTAAAACTTTCCGCCAAACAGCAATTTGTCCGTGCCTTAGCCCCCGATAACGTGTTTATCATGGACGAAGCCCACAACGCCAGCGGGGAAAGTAAAACAGGGATAATGCTGCAATACATTATCGCCCCTACTATATCGGTGGTGTTTTTAAGTGCCACCTTTGCCAAACGCCCCGATAACCTGCCTATATACGCCTTAAAAACCGCTATCAGCGAAGCCAATATGAGTACACAGGCATTGGTGGACGGGATAGAAAAAGGCGGTATCGCCTTGCAGGAAATCCTATCCTCCCAATTGGTGGAATACGGGCAAATGCTACGAAGGGAACGCACTTATGAAGGTATTGAAGTAAATTACATCACCCTTGAGGACAAGGCCGACGAACACAGAGCCATTGCCGATAACATCACCGAAATTTTGCGGGCTATCATTGCTTTTCAGTTGAACTACATACAGCCTGAAATTTACAAGTTGGATATGATAGCCGCCCTTTCCAACACAGGCACAGAGATAGAGACCCGCAAAGGCACGGCCAGAGCAGGGGTGGACAATACCCCCTACTTTTCAAAAATATTCCAAGTGGTCAACCAAATGTTGTTTTCCATCAAAGCGGGCGATGTGGCCGACCGTGCCATTATGCGCTTAAAGGAAGGCAAAAAACCCGTGATTGCCTTTTCAAATACAATGGGCAGCTTCTTAGAATCTATGCAAGAGGCGGACGGTTCGGGAATAAAAGAAGGCAGCCGCATCAATGCGGACTTTGCCACTGTATTAATGAAAGGTTTGGACGGGATATTGCGCTATTCAGAACGCACCGAAACAGGGAAGGTAAACTATAAGAAGTTTGACATTACAACGTTTTCCTTTGAAGCCCAACGGGAGTATGAAAAGATAGCCGAACGGATACGCACCATTACTTCGGGGATTGTTATCAGTCCGATTGACCTTATCAAACAAAAAATACAGGCGGCAGGGTACAGCGTTGCCGAAGTAACCGGACGTAAGTATGAATTGCTGCTCACCCCCGCAAAAGCAAACGAAGCATTGCCCGAAGTACAGTTTGAGAACAACGCTAAATCGAATGGTAAAGCCCTTCAACCCTCCGACCTGAATGCGAACCTTAAAAAACTGATGCCCCAAAACCAGCAAAAGGCAATAATGGGCAACGATGAATTAGCGGAGGTGGTGGCAGAATTAAACGAATTAGCCGACAAAGCCCGCTCCAATTACAGAAAAAACAACGATACGGCTTACCTGCATTACTTTTTCGGGGGTAGCGACTGGTACATTAATGGCTTTGACGGTGACGACCTGTTGTACGGTTTTGCCGTCCTGAACGGCGATTGGGAAAGTGCTGAATACGGTTATACTTCCCTTGAAGAACTCTTGTCCATCAAAAAGGGGATTAGTACCGTAGAGCTTGACTTTTATTGGGAACCTGTTGAAATTAAACAAATAATAAAAAACGAAGGGCATCACGGATTAAACGGTTTGGGAAAAGCCGCCAACAATAATGCACCCAAACCCGCCCCCACCCGTTATATCGGAACGGTGGTCGCCCGCAAACGCGAAAATACCAACGATGCTTTCCGACGGTTTAATGACAATGAAGCGGACGTGCTGTTAATCAACCAAAGCGGCTCCACAGGGGCAAGTGCCCACGCATTGCCGACTAAGAAAGTACCCGCCTCAAGAGTAAAGCAACGGGTGATGCTGCTTTTGCAGGCAGAGCTGAATATCAGCACCGAAGTACAGAAGCGTGGGCGTATCAACCGCACAGGCCAAATCCTGCCCCCCATTTACGATTACATTTTTTCAGCCATCCCCGCCGAAAAACGCTTAATGATGATGCTGCAAAACAAACTTAAAAGTTTGGATGCCAACACCTCCAGCAACCAACGGCAGAGTGCGGCCATGCTCAGTACCGATGACTTTTTAAACCGTATCGGGGATAACGTGGTGGTGCAATACCTCAAAGACAACCGCAATATCAACGACCTGTTAGACGACCCCTTAAAGCTCGCTAAAATGGAAACGGATGCACGCTATTCATCCGACGATGCTGCCCATAGGGTAACAGGCAGGGTGGCGGTATTGTCCGCCCAAATGCAGGAAACCTTTTACAAAGACGTATTGGCCGCTTATAACGAGGAGGTCAACTACTTAAAACAGATTGATGAATACGACCTTGAGGTCGAGTACGTGGACTTAAAGGCCGTTACCCTTGAACGCAAAATTATGATTGTAGGCAAAGGCGGTAAAAGTGCCTTTGGCAATAATACCTATCTTGAAAAATGCGAGGTAAACGTCCTTAAAAAGCCTTATACGGTAACAGAGCTTGACAACTTGTATATGCAGGCCACCAACGGCAAAACACCCCTCGAAATCAAATCAACACTCAAAGAGAAGTACAGCCAATGGGTGGAAAATGAAATCCAGCGGCTGACCAATGAGATAAACAAAGAGTACGATACAAGAATAGCCCTCTTAACGTCCCAAGGGGACTACCAAACCCAATATCGCCAATTGGAAGAAGCACGCAAGCAGAAACTTGCCAGCGTGGTAGGAGGATTAAAAAACCAATCCGCGACCGTACTTAAAATGCTCGGTTTTTTTCACATCGGAAGGTTACTCGAATACCCTATTGACCCCTACGACCCTGCATCGGGAAACAGTATGGCTGTTTCGTTGGGAATAGCCGTGAATGAAAATGCAGCCAAACTCTTTTTACCCAGTAAAATGGTGTTGCAGCTTGCCATTGCCAACGGTCGTAAACGCATCAATATCCCTTTAAGTAAATACACCGACATTGCAGCCATTGCGGGGCGGAGCAACGACACCCAGCAAGGGGATTGGGAGTATGTGAAGACAAATTGGCAAATAGCCATCAAGTCGGCCACCCTTGAGCGGGGCATCGCTTACATTGCCACAGGCAATCTGTTACAGAGTTATTCTGAGAATAATTCGGGCAAAGGGCTTTTAAACAAAGGACGGTTAATCACCTTTACCACCCGCGAAGGAAAGGTGCGCAAAGGCAAAATTATGCCTTACGGATGGGAAGCCCCTGACTTTACGGGCAGTGAAAAAATTATCAAAGTCCCTGTATTAAAAGCACTGCCTATCGTCGCATCCCTGCCCCCAAGCGGCGGCATGGAAACTGATATGGGGGTCAGCCTGATAAAAAAACGGAACTATAACTACCTGCTACAAATTCACGCCTCCCGTAAAATAAGCGGTAATGTTTTCCTTGACCAAGACCTCAACCGTTTAATGGACAACGGCAGGTTTGATAAGCAGGCTGAATATATGACAGCCGAGTTTTCACCCAACCAACTAAAAGAAGTGCTTACCCTGTTACAGGAACGCTTTAAGGCCAGTGTGTTTATCGCTCCCCACCAATTAGACCTGATTAAAGGTGAAATTGAAGCGGACAAAGGCACTGACGAGGTGAAACCCTTAAAACTGATGCAACAGGTCAATGAGCCTGAAAACGAACCCGATTTGGATTACTCTGAGTTGGAAGCCCTGCGACTTCGTGCAAGGGCACTTAAAATTAAACTACTATTAGCTATTTAATATGAACGTACAATCGTATTTTAAAATGGGTATCAACCCTTCAGCATTGCCCGAAAACCTGCGTACTGCCCACGAATATGTGAAGGATGCCACCAAAGAGGGCAAAACACTGGTATATTACAACAACGACCCCGAAGTAAGGAAAATGGTGGATGCCACTATTGAACGGGTCAGTAACTACCTGAAGGAAAACAAAGGCATTGACAAAACCCCTGTTAAGAAACAGGCCAAAGGCAAAGCACCGGGTATTATACGCAAAGCTCCCGCCCCGCCTAAAAAGAAAACGCCCCGTAAAACCAATAAGGTTGCCGCCAAATCCAAAAAGCCTAAAAAGGCGGTAAAGGCCAAAGTAAGAACCAAAATCAAAGTAATCAAAGAGAAAGCCCCCAAAGCCCTTGTAAACGTTAAGAAATACAGTCTTGAACTGCAACTGATAAAATCCTTTGTTGCTATGAAGGGCAAAGACAAAAAGGTAAGTGCCATCCGCAGCTTTCTTAAACGGATTGAGACGGCCAAAACCAATACCAATGTGTCTTCTCAAAAATCCCTCCTTACCACCATTGCACAGCGCATGAAATCAGCATTGGCAGGGTTGGCGGGTGATGTAACGGTAATCAGAAACATAAACATTGCAGACGACCTTTTGACAAAGTGCAAAGCGGCGGTGAAAAATGCCAAGCCAAGATTACAAGTACAATATTTATCGGGGCTTAACGGAAAAAAGTAGTTCGGGCGGACAGTCCGCGGACACGTCCGACGGATAGTCCGCCCGTAAGAAAAAATGCTATATCGGGGTTTACCCCCATTAATGATATTATGGCTGCACAGGACACCTTTCGGTTGAAAGGGGATTTGGGAAGGTTTTTGGGAGATTTGGAACGGTATAAACTGGCCATTACCCTTGAGGGCGACCAAGGTGCAGGCAAAACACAATTCGCATTCCAACTGGCAAACGGGTTTGCAGATTTGGGGATGAGTATCGGTTATTATGCGTTGGAAATCGGGTCGAAATCCAATATCGTGATTAAAAACCGTGAAAAACTGCTTACACCCCACAGCCGCGAACTCTTTTCCGTTAGTGAAGAAACTTCTTTAAAGGACGTTAGGGAAAAGGCCAAAGTGTTTGATGTAATAATTATAGATAGTTGGACAAAACTCGACGTGGACAGTGCTGAATTTGACAAGCTGAGGAACGATTTTCCTGATACCATTTTTATTGTGCTTTTCCAACGTACCACCAGCGGTAAAATACGCGGGGGGACTAAACCCCTCTACGATGCAGGTATTAATATTATGGTTCACAAAGTGGACAATAGTTTTATTAATAACTACGCCGAATGTACCAAAAACCGATACGGGGAAACAGGGTTGCAGTATAACGTCAGCAAAAAAAGTTTAGTGGGATAAACCCCTTATATTAGTGACAATGCCGCAGGGATGCGGCTTTTTTACTTAAACATCTTATGGCTTAAGCCATTCACTGTGAGGACAAACAATAAGTCTTGCATTGTTGTATGCCATTCCGATTGTTAAACACGTTTTTGCATTATAAGTCGTTTGATTAATTCGTTGAACAACAAGAGCTAAATCAGCTTGACTTGTGTCCATTAAATTTAGTGGTAATAACAATTGGAATTTGTTGTCATAGAATTGCGGAATTGCCAACTTATAATTTATTTTAACCCTTTTTGAGATGTCATCAAGTGCCCCAACTAAATGTTTTCGAACCTCCCTTTCGGAGGCATTATTGAGAGGACTTGGAAATCTATTCTTATTGTCTGAAATGATATGGTCAATGTCAGGAATGAGTTCAATTCGAGGATTAAATAACAAAGCTTCGGGTTGGTCAAAATAGTTCGCAGTCTCAGGATATTTAGCAGAAAAATGATTTAGAAAATCTCTATCACTCTTTTTGATAAATGCCTTAAAAAAATAAGGTGCCCTTGAGTTTGAATTTTTGTTCTTCTCAAAAAAGGCGAAAATCTCTTCTAAATTTTGTGTTACTAAACCAGTATTAAAGCATGAGAAGTTTGTATCGTCTGAGATAACAATTTTATTTTCAGATTTTATTTTACGGAATGTATGCTCCAAATAATTCCGTAGGATTGGGAATTTAAATTTTGCTGCTTTATTCCCTTCTCTTTCTTCTTTTTCAGGGTCTGAATACGACCATGTTTCTGTCAGAGCAAGTTTTGTTGCAAGATGTTCCAAACTCTCATCGAATTTTCCAAAATAGCCATGCGTAAAAAGTTCCATCATACCAATGTAATTAAAATAAAAAGGTCGTCATAGCAATATGACGACCACAAATTAAATGTTTTTAAAACGTAAATCTTATAAAAAAAAATCTTAATAAAATGTTTTTGCTACAATAGAATATTAAAAAAGCAGTGAATCTTCCATCAATTAATATATCACAAAGCTAAGTCTTTTTGTTTTCCAACGCAAGTTTTATTTTCAATACTTGTCATTGGCAATAAATGCTATCACATCTTAATTTGATATTAGCAATAATGTTGCCAAGAAAAAAATCACAAGTCACAATTTTTTCATTATAGAAAGGTGAAAAACGTACAAAACACAAAATAAATCTTTTAACAGAAGCAATAAAGGTAACTTTTCGTTGGAGGTGGAAAGTAAAGATTTTTTGATAAATTAGAGTAATTTGCAGTATGTGCGGAACCTTTGGCCAAAAGAAGCTACCTCTTAAAAAAGTTAAACAAGAGTTTTTACCTGAAACTGATATTGCCCCCAAAGAAGGGATGCAGCTTAACCTAAATACATGGGTAGGAAAATTTGCAGGCATTTTAACGCCAGATAAACCCGCAGCTTATCAATGGGCAATTTTTGGGTTATGTCCGGTGTGGAGTGATAAAAAGATGTACTTGTTCAATGCACGTGTGGAGGGAAAGGAAAACCCCTCTAACGACCCTTTGTATAATGGAGCAAAGGGGATATTTACGATGCCGAGTTTTAGAAATGCTGCAAAAAGCCGTCGTTGCATTATCCCAATGGACTTTTTCATTGAAGGCCCTGAAAAGGAAAAGTATAATAAGCCATTTTTAATCCACCGTAAGGATAGCGAGCCATTTTTTGCAGGTGGAATTTATGAGGACTGGACGGATAAATCCACGGGTGAAACCATCCGCACGTTCTCAATTCTTACTACTGGAGCAACACCCTTATTGCAAGAAGTAGGCCACCACCGTTCACCGCTTCTACTTGACCCCGAAACCATACCTGTTTGGCTTGACCCAAAAGCTGATTTGGATTTCATTGCAGAACTAATGAAACCTGCCGACACCTCTGAATTTGAGTTTTACCCAGTGGATAGTAAAATTGTGAAGTCAAAAGAGAATAATCCTGAGATTGAGAAGCGAATAGACTGATTTCAGTTGTAAACGCGTCTCTTTAATCATAATAGCTATTTACACAGCCAATAATCAACACCCCCATGCCCTGAGCAAGCACCTGACCCTGTTGCCATTGACTCAGTACCGTCCTTACACCTTGCCCCGCGTCGTTTGCTTGCGTCAGTCTGACAATCGGATTGAGGTGCGTTATTATCATCCTTTGAACAATCTGAAAATGTTATAGATGAAACAAGCAAGAATAATAGTGTAATTAGCTTTTTCATACTCAAATATATTAAATCGTGGGTTATTAATCTAATACCTTGGGTCTTTCACCGCAGGCAACTTTTTAAGCCTCTTTACCTCAATACAGGGATACCCAAAATCCAATACCACTTTGCCAATAATTTGATACACCCCTTTACCGTGTATGGGATAGAATTTAAGGCTATCGGGAAAATGCACCGTATCAAAAAACGCCCCTTCTTTATCCAAAAACGCTGCAAAAGCCATTTCCTGCCCATGAACGGTACGCACGGGTTTGGGAGCCACAAAATTGCCTGCAATGCTCACTATGCGCCCTGCATTGGCAATTAATTCTTTTGCAGTAATAAGTCCCTTTTGTGGTAATTCCACCAAATCAAACGCCGACATTGACAACGAAAACCCCAACAACTCCATTTCGTCGTAAGCATCCTCTACCAAACTATGCTCCAACACGGGTAATTCAAACTTCTTTGCCTTCGTCTCAAACAAACATTGGGCATCGGGGGCAATGTCAATATGCCCCGTTAACAGGTGTGCATCCCACTGTAAGGTTCGTTTGCCCTGCCTTGTAAACCGCAACGCACCCACACGGATTAACAGCAATAATTGCTCAAGGGGGGCTTTGGTTCGGGTGGCAAAGTCCTCAAAATCCCTGTATAGCCCGTTGTAAAACCTATCGGTGATTATCCGCTCGGCCACTCCTTGCTCCAACCCTTTGAGATGGATAAACCCCAAATACGCATCGTCGCCATTCAGGTTGGTTAACCAATCGCTGTTGTTCACACAAGGCAGGTGCACCGTTACCCCTGCTTTTATGGCTTCGTGTACATATACCCACGTACTGTAAAACCCTCCGAAATTGTTAATTACAGCGATATAAAACTCTTTGGGGTGGTAGGTTTTCAGGTACAAACTCTGAAAGCTCTCCACGGCATAAGAGGCACTGTGTGCCTTGCTGAATGAATACCCCGCAAAACTTTCAATTTGCCGCCACACCTCTTTGGTTAGTTCTTCAGAATACCCCTTTTCCCTGCAATTAGAAAAGAACTTTGCTACCAATTTATCAAACTCAATCTTTGAACGGTACTTTCCGCTCATTGCCCGCCTCAAAACATCAGAATCGGCCAAGTCCAATCCTGCAAAGTGGTGGCATACTTTGATAACGTCCTCTTGATATACCATTACCCCGTAAGTCTCTTTCAGTTGCTCCTCCATTACGGGATGTAAGTATTGCACCGACTCAGGGTGATGAAACCGCTTGATGTATTCCCCCATCATTCCCGATGAAGCCACTCCGGGGCGGATAATGGAACTTGCAGCCACCAAGGTGAGGTAATTATCACAATGCAATTTGTTTAACAACCCCCGCATAGCAGGACTTTCGATGTAGAAGCAGCCAATACTGTCCCCCGATTTTAGCTGTGCTTTCACATTGGGGTCGTTCATTATGGGGGCTACCTCGTGAATATCTATCTTTTTACCCCTGTTTTGCTGCACAAGGTCGGTAGCGTCTTTGATATGCCCTAAACCCCGTTGGCTTAAAATATCGAGTTTGTCCATGCGGATACGTTCAGCTTCGTACATATCCCATTGGGCGGTGGGCAGCCCCTTGGGCGGCAAATCAAGGGCGGTGTAATAGCTGATAGGTTCTTCACTAATCAATACCCCGCCTGCGTGTATGGTGCGGTGGTTCGGAAACCCGTTTAACATTCGGGCATACAAGGCTATTTCTTGGGTAACGGTATCCCTGTTAAAGTCAAACCGTTTGTTGGCCGCCATTTCGTCCATATCATTCTTTGGCAACCCATACACTTTTCCCAATTCCCTAATCGCTCCCCTGCGCTGAAAGGTGCTGATAGCCCCTAATAAGGCGGTATGCTCCCTGCCGTAACGTTTAAAGATGTATTCGTGTACATCGTCCCTGTCTTTCCACGAATAATCAATATCAAAATCGGGGGGGCTGGTACGTTTGGGGTTTAAAAAGCGTTCAAAGTACAAATCCAATCCAATGGGGTCAACGTCTGTGATGCGCAAGCAATACGCTACAATACTGTTTGCTCCGCTGCCTCTGCCCACGTGAAAGAAACCCCTTGACATGGAATAGCGGATAATATCCCACGTAATTAAAAAGTAGGCTTCAAATCCCAAGTTCTCAATTACCTCCAATTCATGCAGTGCCCGTTTGTGGGCTTCGCGGTTGCCTTTCCCGTAACGCTGCACTACGCCGTCCATTGCCAACTTGCGCAAAAGCTGCCTATCGTCGTAAATGCTGGTGGTAAACAGCCGCTTGTTTTTGATGGTGTCAAAGTCCGTTGTAAACTGACAACTTTCCATTAACCGCTGTGTGTTTAGGATAATTTCAGGGTAGGCACTGAAACGCCTTACAATGCGGTCGGGTTCTATCAGGTATTCATCCTCAGCCACTCCCATTTCTTTATTCAGCATTGTCAACAACACGTTGTTGTCTATTGCCCGTAGGCGTTTGTGCAGTTCCCTGCCTGTTAGGTTTAAGTAGGTAACAGGTTGTAACACCACTGCTTTCTTTAATTCGCCCCGTTGCAGTTTTAATTGGTGTTTGGTGAGTTCCGAAGGGCGGATGCCTACGTATTCGTTATCCCGCAACAAAGTCCCTTCAGGGGGCAGGTTGTGGGTAGGATATACTACCGTTGCGTGCTTAAATTCGGGGGCTTGTGCGGGTAAAGGGGTTTTATTCAGGTTGTGGTCGGTCAAAAAAGTGTTTAGTTCCCTAAACCCCTCTTTGTTTTTAGCCAGCCCGACAAACAACAACGTGTTGTTGCTCCTAAATTCTATCCCTATAATGGGGGTGATACCGCAGGAATTGCATTGTTGCACAAACTCAAACACCCCTGTGGAGCAGTTAATATCCGTGAGTGCCAATACTCGGATGCCAAATTGTGCAGCATGAGCAACTAACTCTTTGATGGGTAATGTGCCGTAACAAAGACTGTATGTGCTATGGCAGTTAATGTACATGGTATTGTGTCCTTTCTTTCCTTTCTAAGTCCTAAACAGCGGGGGCGGGTATCACATTTGCCACCGGCAGGGCGGCAAATGGCAGTAAGGGGCTGATTTGTTGTTTTGTGTTATTGCCGATGGGTATTCAACCCCGACGCACGGGTTATTTTCTCTTCACCGTAGCGCAATTTTATCTTATCAAGGGCTTGGTAAAGGCTGTGCAACTCTATACGGTCTTCAAACATATCCAACTGCTCTGTGCCGTGAACCAAATGCGATACCCTTACCCCAATTAAGCGTATCAGCATACGGCGTTGGTACAGTTGGTCAAATTGGAGCAAGGCTTCCTTTATCAGAATATGGTCACTTGAGGTATAAGGGATACGCTTTTGCTTGCTTTCCGTGTCAAAATTGCTGTACCGTATCTTTACGGTAATGCAGGCGGTTAGTTTTTGCTGCACACGCAGCTTGTGGGTTAGTTCACACACCATATTGGTAAGGATGGATTTGACGGTTACAACATCAATGGTGTCTTTATCAAAGGTGCGTTCGGTGCTGATGCTTTTTTGTTCTGAATAGGGTATTACGGGGGTATGGTCGATACCATTGGCTCGTTCCCAAATCACCCTGCCGTTATCCCCCAACACATTTACCAAAAGCGGGGCGGGCATTTGGCGAAGTGTGAAAATGGTACTGATACCCAAATCGCGCAACCTGCGGTAGCTTTTTTCGCCCACCATTGGTATTTTGTTTATCGGCAAAGGGTCTAAGAACTCCTGCATGATGTGTTGCAATACTTGCTTTTCACCGTTAGGTTTTGCAATGCCTGTGGCTATTTTGCTAACGGTTTTATTGGGCGACAACCCGAAGGAAATGGGCAAGCCTGTTTCTTTAATGATGCGAAGCCTTAATTCGTGCATATAGCTGTAGGTACCGTGAAATTTGTCCATACCCGTCATATCCACGTAATGTTCATCAATGGATGCTTTTTCAAACAAGGGTACTTTTTCGGTGATGATTTCCGTAACCATGTGCGAAAATTTGCTGTAATCCTCATAATCCCCCCGCACAAATATGGCATTGGGGCATAAGTAGCGGGCTTGTCGGGCGGGCATTGCCGCATGGATACCGAATGCCCGTGCTTCGTAACTGCACGACGCTACCACACCCCTGTCCGAAGTGCCCCCCACAATAACGGGTTTGCCTATCAGAGAAGGGTTTTTAAGCCGTTCTACGGACACAAAAAAGGTGTCCAAGTCCAAGTGTACGACTTGCGTTTCCATTGTTGAAATTACCGACAAGAATAAGTTGTATAATTAAACGAATTCGCGTTTAAGAAGTCAACAGGAAATTTGCTATCAACTGACTGTCAATCAGATATTTTTAAACAATGTGTATAGAAAGCAAAACACCAAAGAGGGTGTTTTCACCCTTGTAGTGAAAGCAACCCACAAGTACCTTTGGTTTCCTTTTGAAATATCGGCATTCTATATACTATCAATTGCCCTTGTTGATGAGTCATCACAAGATTAAAACCGCTCCAATGGGCGGTTTTTTGTTGGGGGGCTACCCTTTGGAGATGAAATAGAAATGAAGGGTGTTCCACCTGTTCCACCCGTTCCAACCTGAAACACGATGGAACGGGTGGAACGGTAATGTGCCAACAACGTGTTGTTGGAAAAACTACGAAAACGATGGATGCAACCTCTTTTAGAGGTCATATTGCTTCGGCGGTGATACGTTTTTACACTACACGCACACATACGCTAAAAGCCTTTAAATACTGCGTTTCTTGTTTATGTAGTGTGGTATTGCAGCCTAAAAAACAAGCCGTTTATCGGTTAAAAACACCGCATTGAAAAACCCCAACAACACGTTGTTGGAAATCTTCAACGCTTTGTTTTTTGGTTAATCGGATAAGGTTTTTGCCAACCTGTAACCACCCAAAGCCACCCTGAGTTCGCCCGTTGCTTTGGCGGTTTTTACATATTGTTCCGCATTGGGGATTAGGGGTGCGGTGTCTTTTGACTTTATCCCGCTTAAACGGTCAATTTCCCCGTTTTTGTGCGCTACGGTTGCCGCCAGCGCATAGCTTTCATAACTCCAAAGGGTAAAGGACAATGAGTCCGCCATCGGTAACGAAGGCTCTGTGTGTGTACTGGTTAAATTACGGGATTGGTCGCAAATGGCTGAATAACTTTTGCCCGTGCCCATTAAGCCGTCCCAAAAGGAATGCAAATTGGTGGCATTGTTACCTGCTTTAACAATTACATTAATACTGTTACCGCCCAAATCCCCTTTTGGGTACAGGGTGTTAAACAGGGATGCAGTATGCAGAGGTTGGTGCATATCCCCGACCAAGTGTATGTACCAAGCAAGGGCAATGGCTCGTTCGTTGGTTTCTTCGTCATCGTTCCTTACCAAGTCCAAACAATGCTCTAATTGGGTAAGGACGTTCACTGTGTCAGTGACTTCCCTTTTAGGTATTTTACCGTCATAAACAATTTTGTAAGACATATAGTGCCATTCGGGATGGTCGTTAGGATTGCCCGATTTGCGTATATCATCAGGCCATGTGGCAGCTTTCATAAAAAGGAACTCCCCAAATTCAATTCCGGTCAATTCGTTGAACTCCTTGTTCCAATCCTGATAAAACGGATGTTCTTTCAGAATATCCGTGTAATGGATTTGCAATGAATCGGACAGGTTACGGTAGGCAATACTGGCAACAATCATGTGCCCCCTGCCGTTCCATGCAAAACTGGTGGCAGTTATTAAAAACAGGGCAAAGAATAAGGTGATTGGTTTTAGTATGGTTTTCATTGGTTTACAGCAATTGTTAAGGGTCAAAATTAGCACACGTGCTTTAAATTTTATTACAGGGAAAAAGAAAAACCTTGAAATAACAAATGAACAGCAAGTTGATTGATACAATCATCGAAGGGTAGGCGGTAGGCAAAGCTGCAAATATTTTTTGCAGAGATGCGGCGGGTTCTTTTAAAGTACACTGATATTGGGTGTTTTCACCCTTGAATACATAAATATTGCCCGTTACTTTTGCCTTGTGTGTATATTTTTAAAACATTGATTTGATGAATTATCTATCCTAAGATATGTAATCAAGTTTCCACGAAGCCGCAGGGATGCGGTTTTTTTGCATTGTATAATTATCTGCACTTAAAAATAAGGTGTTTTCACTGTATTATTTCTTTTGGTATAAAAATATATTTGCTATACTGCATTTTAATGCCTGTTTGCCTCTTCATTATACAACGTTCTTTATATGGGCATCATAGCAGTATGTTTCTAAAAGCAACGTGTTGTTGAAACTGTGTTGGTGTAGTTTAGGTAGTTTACTACCTTTGTGTAAACGATAGAAGTATTTAGAAACATAGCAACTTAGTACATAAGGATAACACATAATGTGTCCTTTGTTATTCCCTCTACATCAAAATCGCCAGTTTTAACCAGAGGGGAATGGCAATAGAAGACACACCCCTGAAAGGGGGTGTCTCTTTGCTATTCTGTCTGGTAGGGTGTCTGGCGATATCCGATGTAGCAGAAACAGCGGGGGGCACCCCCTTTAAGTTTTTTAACGTTTACCAAATGAAAAGTATCCGTTTGCAAAATTCCGTAAAAGTAAAAAGAGGGGTTGCAATTAGTGCAACTCAATCAAAAAAGTTAATTGTTACCTTAGTAACTAAATTAAACATTGCTCAAACTATGAAAAAACCAATTACTGTCTGTCGAAAGATTGCATCTCAAAGAACTATATGCAACAATTTTTCGTTTTATGTAAGTCACAGCTAAACAACTTTGCATGAAAAAATTATACATTTTATCAATACTGTTGTTGTTATTGGCGACCAGCCAATACAGTTGCAAACCCGATGATAACGGGCCAGTCCCCGAACCTTATTTTGTGCCAACCCCACAAAAAATCAAAGACTATACCTTTTTTAAGATGGGGTCATGGTGGGTATACCACGACTCGGTTAACAACCTGTACGATACCGTTGTGGTTACCGAAATTAACCAAGGTATTGATACTTTCAGAAAAGATGGTAAAGTAGAATTTTATTACGATTGGTTTACAATTAATACATCCAGTTCTTACTTTGGGTATAATTTTAATTATTATTACAGCGGCTCATGGGGGTCTCTATGTTGGAGAACAAAAACTAAACCGGGTAACTATGTTGGACAAACCATTTGCTTTTTTGATGCCTCGCTCAACTCCAAAAGATATCCGTACACTCAAGACGGAATCGTAACCTTTCTTGATACCGCCTCAACAATGCTGATTGACAGTAAACAGTTTTTATCCGTATATCGGTTTGAAGACTCCGAAAACATTACCGAAGGAAAGAAAAAAACCAATTTTTATTTTGCTAAAAATGTAGGAATAATCAAAAAAGTAATTGACAACTCCACCGTTTGGAAATTAGTTGATTACAACATAAGCCAATAACTCACTACTGCACCCTGTTCAATCCATAATCTCTAAAAACACTGTTTTAGAGAGATGGAAAAACTATGCCCAAAAAAATCACCACTAATTAAATCTATATTGTATGAAAAAATTGTTTTTACTTATTGCCGTTGCCTTTATTTATGGGAAGGCGGCCGGGCAAACCGACGAACTGAACCATAAAAAATACTGGGATTTGCGCGACCGTTATAAAAAGTACTTTACCTGCATTGGCAAAGAGCAAGGTATGAGCATCCCCATCCCCACCCGCAGCGAAAGCTTCTGGGCATCGCCCAACAGTGCAGCCACCTTGTACTACGGAGATGCCACATCCTCGCTGGGCTGGTACATCGGAGTATTGGCCACCGAATACTACTTGCTGAAAGAATACGGGCACAATGCCGAAGCCCAAACCACCCTCAATGAGCTATATTATGCTATTGCTGCCGTTAATCGATTGGATAGACGTGCAGAACCCTATCTTTCACAAAACACTCAAGGTGAAAATCTTAATGGATTTTATTTGAGGGATGATGTTGGGGAAAGTTACTGGGATAATTGGAACAACAGTGATAATAAATACCTGAACGACAACATTCAATACAAAACCGTATTGTCTGATTTTTTCCACAACAGCACTTTAAACCCTGACCCCGGAAAATTCAACCCCGAAAACGAACCCAGCCAAGACCAGCACATTGCCTTAATGATGGGCTTTTTGTTTGTAAAAGAACTGGTGGGCAGTATAACAGTGCAGCCCACCCCGCAGGATGCCCCCTTAAACCTGCTTAGCGAAGTGCAAAGCATTACCAACCGCATTATGGCACAATTGCAAGGTTTTACAGAGTTAGGTGAAAATATGTATTTCGATTTTGTGATGCCCGGTTATTTGCCCTGCGCTCATACCAAAAAGTTTAAAAGCAACTATACCATTAAAAGCCCTGTGGACGGCAGCATTGCCGCAGGCGAAAACTCGTATTATATATTTTTACAAGGCTATCCCATTTGCCAGTTGGCCACTGCTGTTACAGGGGCACAATATAATTGGGATTATCAATACGGTTGGGATGTTGACGGGTGCGACCTTGCCCAACCCCGTACCTTTTCAATGGATTATGACGAATTAGCTACATTTAATTTTGACGAATTGTGGTTTACCACCGCAGGCTGGATGACAACCGTTCCGCTTGCTCCCATTGGGGCAACAGTGGCTTTTGGCTTGTTAGATAATGTTAATGATATGAGTTTGGATGAACTTTGGCATCAACTTGAAAATGCTGCGCAGCCTGACGGAAGTTACCAATTTGCAGGGTTCTCAAATGCACCCCCTGACCCTGATGTAAACTTTCAGATGCACCTTAATTTGGCATCCACCACCAATACATGGCAACGTGATAAAGTTCAGGAGGTGGCAAGGGGTATGAACCAAGAAGTTTTTATATTGATGTATGACTTCTTTAAGAAAATACGCGAGTTCGGAAACCGTCCAAGCGGAGTGCGCTATACGTCGGGAACAACAATACCTCCTTCTGCCATTGGCAATTTGTTTGATTACAAAGAAGAAATGAAAGCAATACTTGACCCGATGGATTGTAAGGGCAGTTTTTTAATGGACGCGACTAACAGGGCAGCAGGAGGCTGGGACGTTGGACATCGGTGGTTACACTCCACTAAATCACCAAGTGAAAAGGCGAAATCAGAAAACCAGCGCAGCCACTACCACAGCCTTGATTATATGATGTTGTACAACCTGTACCACATTGCATACGGGCTTGAAGGGATAAGGATATACGATGCTACCACCCTTTCTTTTACCAACACCAGTGTTACCATGCCCGATTACAACCCTTTAGTAACCTGCCCTTGTACCGATATTACCCTAAACCTTACCCAACCTTTAGAAACCACAAAAGAAATAATCCCCCGATTTAACCATTACAGGGATTTTGGGGTAGAGTTGAACGAATATGTAAATACAGATTGGTCTATCAGTACCGCAACAGGGCTTTTGAAGAATAAAAACACCACGTTGGTTGTATGTAATAACTCTACCCTGACGGTTACCAATAACGGCAGGCTGCAAATAGGAGACAATGCAACAGGTGTGGGCGGTTTTATGATAGTTAGAAGCGGCTCTACTTTAACCCTTGAAGACGGGCTTTTGATTGTTGAAAACACAGGCAGGATAGTAATAGAAAAAGGAGCTACCCTAAAAATCAGTACTGCTAATCAAATCATGCTGAACGGTTCAAACGCTGTAATTGAGATATTGGGGAATTTAGAGTTGTTACCCAACGCAACACTTAACCCTTTAGGAGAGGGTTATATACTTTTTAACTTACCAAGCGACAACAACAACCTGCCTAACATCACCGTAAACGGCAACAACTGCCAAATGATATTTGAAGATGCTACAGGCGCCAAACGCATCGAAATAGCCAGCCACACCCGCTTGCACCCGCCCAAAAACTTAAAGCTGTTCAAAATAGAAGGTATTAAAGCAGAATTAGGACTAAATGCAAGCATGGTGCTACCTTGTGATTTTCACATAGTAAATAACACCATTACCCGCATTCCAACAGTAACCGATAACAATGGAAACACCCGCATACATAAGGGTATTACCATATACGGAATACTTCATCCTCAATATATCACCGACAACACCTTTTCAGATGCTAAAACAGCCTTTACCATCCTAAACCCACAAGGGCATTACGACATTAAAATCCACTATAACGATTTTATAAATTGTGATTACGGGGTACAGGTGCGCAACGGACGCACACACATATTTGCCAACGAGTTTATAGACTGCGGACAAGCGGTGCAGGCCGTCGATTTTGCCCGTACCCTTCGTTTTGAGTCCAATACGGTTAAAGGAGCGGGTAATAACCCCACAGGGTTTGGTTTTGAAATAACCAGTGCTAACTATGCCGATGTGGGGATAACAGGTAACGTATTCTCGAAAACCGTAACAGGTTTTCACGGGGATAAAGCAGTGGCCACCCTTGCCTGCAACCACTTCTACCAAAACGACCAAGCCATTGATTTTTATAACTACGGTAGCTTAAACATTAGTGCTTCAGTGCCTTCTACGGGTATTTCATTGGTGGGAGGCAGCCCCTTAAACGGCGGCTATAACTATCTAAACATACCAAGTGGCAAGAACGGGGCAAAAGTAACCTCACCATACGGACTGTTGCGTCCGTTTTTCCTAACCACCCAAATAGATAACGGGTATAACAGTTTTTATAATGTCGGCAGCAGTAATCCTCAATATTCATCGTTAGTGATAACACGCCCAAGTAATACGCTTAATACTTCAATTCAAGACTTAACCATTAACAACAATTATTGGGGGCCACAAGCAAACGTTGCCTATGTAGCTCCACCACTCCCCCCTAACTTTATTAGTGTAAATAATGCAGGCTCTATCCACTTTGCAATTAATGAGAACTATACACCCCGCTATATTTTGGGTATTCAATCGGCCACAACAACCACCTGCCCGATTAGTGCTTGGACTTCGGCATTATCCGACCCGTTAAACTTTGACCCTGATACAAAAAAACCACCCGTAGGTGGCGGCGCAACCCTTAATATCTATCGCAACGGTAGTGTGCTGTCTTCTTTTGACGGTAATTTCGGGGGTATCAGCACAACTGAAAATGTACCCAATGGCACCTATATGGGAACCAATGTAAAAACAGCCTTTAGGAACGTGTTTACAGGGTTTACCCAAACAGTGCCCTTGTCGGGGGGCGGTAGTGAAGAAGTAGTATTAAAACAAGGCTTGTTAAACCTTGCTAACTTATTAACGGCAGCCTCAAGTCTTATCAGTCCTGAAACCAAAGAAATGAATGTATTTGGGTATCAAAAATACCTCGCCTCTATTGGGGATGCCATTGGCGCACAAGTTTTTGTAGGGGATGCCGCAGGAGTGGCAAACCAATTATTGGCCGCTAATACCTTGTTTGACCAGCTAAATACAGTTAACGACGCTGTAAATACCAACGACACCCCTCATTACCGTGTGAAGTTTAACATAGAACTTGACCGGATGATTGTGCATTGGATGTTTGGTAAATACGCTGACGCATTGGAGATAAATTCCAACATCAGCACTTTTGTACAAACCGACGACATCGACCGCTTAAATTATTGGAATTGCATTATTGAAAACGAACGCAAGGTAATTGCCGAGGAAATTACAGAATTGGAGTATGCAGAAAACCTGAAAACCTGTGCGATGCTGTTCCCATACCAACCTTTGCAAGGGTATGGGTTAAACGGTGGCTCACAAGGCGGTGGCGGTTCAAGCGAACCGAATGTAACCTTCACCTTAACCCCTAATCCTGCTACCGATGTTATTACAGTGAATATGGATATGAACGTTGACGGTGAAGTAAGATTAGCAGTGTTTAACAAGTTTGGTATTAAGGTTGTTAATGATATACCATTAGGCGAACTACTGGCAGGCAACCATAGTCATACTGTTGCCATAGCAGGGTTACCAATTGATGTTTACAATATGGTAGTGTATGTAGATAATGCGCCTTTTGTAGAGCATTTTATCAAAAACAACGAATAAGCTGCACACAACTCCAATATACAATAGTCCCACATGAAGGGATGCACAGTGTTTTACACCATAGCCGCACCGATTTGGTGCGGCTATTTTTAAACTTATTTACTTTCAATCCAATGAAGCTGCAAACTAACCGATGGAATGACTTACAAGAACGTGCAAAGTCCTTTATCAATAGCACAGCCTACCAATATTACGCAATGGATTTGACAGCATTGCCTGAGAAGGGAGGTGTTTACCTTATTTGCCTTGTTGATGAAGAACTAAACGAAACCCCTCTTTATATCAATTTCACCAATAACCTGCGCAACGAAATCGTTGCCAAACAGCTTGCGCATATCTTAATCACTTCCGAAAGTTCCAACGGTACGGCCACCATTTTAAGAAGTAATTGCCACCTTCGCTATGTGATAGAACCCGACCCAAAGGAGCAAATGGCACTCACCGTTGCTATTTCTTTGGAGTTAAAACCTCTTTATCAAAACAACTAATGAGTTGTACCTATGTTGTACCCAACATGAAAATAATCAATTACTATTTTCTTTAAAATTTTGATATTAAGTATATTGTGTTAAATTTTTAATATAACAAACGAGCCTGTCGAAGGGTGCGGAGGGTGTCGACACCTCCCTCAGTCCCTCCTTAGTAGGAGGGAAGCCGCGCGCAGCCCTTTAAACGTCAAACGAGTTTTAATAACTGCGGCCATTGTTGGGGTGGTGAGCTTGTGTGGTTGTTCCACTACTTGTTCTTAGGATGGGTTAGGGATGGTAGGCAATATTCAGCGACAGGTACGCAGACCTGCCGCTGTGTATAGAGTGCCAGTTCTCTATGAATAGCATCGGGATTTATTCCCGATGTTTGGGGAGTGTTCAGAAAGTGAGATTCCCAATCAAGTTGGGAATGACGGGGTGCTGGCATAGCTCCCTCAATCCCTCCTTAGCACGAGGGAAGCCACGCAGGCTGTTTACCCCATCCTTACGTTACTTCAATAAGGTAGGGTTTGTTTGGATGCACTTATGCGATGCTGAAACAAGTTCAGCATGACTTTTTGCGGCTGCGGGCTGGCAAATCCTGAGCCTGTCGAAGGAGCGCGCGGGACACTACCCGTTTATAAATGGGGAATGAGCTGCCGACTTACGTCGGCAGGACGTTAAATAGCTACCGAAGTGCCTTCAACCATCTTCTCAATAGAAGTGTTGTAGGTTTCTTTAAATTCAGCGGTCATGCCAAAGAATTCGCCGTCTACCAGCACTTTGCCGTCGTTTACCTTACCAATTACTGAGTAGGCTTGGTTGGCAGCTTTCAAGTCGGCTTCAATAGCAGCAAGGTCTTGCGGGCGGCAGCTAATGGCTACGCGGCTTTGGCCTTCGCCAAACAACACAGCGTCTTTGCGCAGGTGGGCATCGGTGGTTAGTTCAAAGCCCAAGTTGTTGTGCATGGCACTCTCTAACAAGCTGATGAACAAACCGCCTTCCGATACATCGTGTGCCGATTGCACTTTGCCTGATTGGATCAGTTTGCGCAGGGTGTTTTGCATGGCAAACTCCTCGTCCAAATCAAAATACGGTGCGGGTGAGAAGTTTTGTTTGTGCCAGTAGGCAAGGTATTGCGACGATGAAATATCGTTTTGGTTTTGGCCTATCAAAACAATGATATCGCCTTCGTTTTTGAAATCGAGGGTCATTGGGCTGCTGCCTTTTTCAATAATACCCACCATACCAATGGTTGGGGTTGGGAAAACAGCAGTACCGTCAATGGTTGATTGGTTGTAGAAGCTAACGTTACCACCTGTTACGGGGGTTTCAAACTTCAAACAAGCAGCTCCCATGCCTTTTATAGAACCTACAAACTGCCAGTAAACCTCAGGGTTGTAAGGGTTGCCAAAATTTAGGCAGTTGGTAATAGCACTTGGCGTTCCGCCGGTGCAGGTGATGTTACGGGCGGCTTCGGCTACGGCAATGCTTGCGCCCTTTTCGGGGTCAGCAAAAATATAGCGGCTGTTGCAGTCCACTGTCAACGCCAGTGATTTGTCAGAACCTTTTACCTTCACTACCGCAGCGTCGCTGGGTTTGTTGGTGCTTTGGTTCACAGTGCCCACCATGCTGTCGTATTGGTTGTACACCCAACGCTTGCTGGCAATGTTGGGGTGTCCGGCTAAGAAAAAGGCTACCTCTGTTAAATTTTCGGGTTGAGCTACTTTATCAAAGCTGTATTCGCCAATTTTTTTCAGGTATTCGGGCTCTTTGTATTCTCGGTGGTAAACAGGTGCGCCGCCACCCAATGCCAACGACTCGGCAGGAATATCTGCGCAAAGGTCGCCGTTCATGTAATATTGTACGTTACCGCTATCGGTTACTTCACCAATTTGGGCAAAGGTTAAATCCCATTTTTCAAAAATGCGCTCTACTTCTTTTTCAGTGCCTTTTTTGATGATAACCAGCATCCGCTCTTGTGACTCTGAAAGCAGGATTTCCCAATCTTTCATGCCTGCCTGACGCATGGGGACTTTATCCAGCTCGATGCGCATTCCGGTGCCCGATTTGGCAGCCATTTCGCTGGTGCTGCAAGTAATACCAGCCGCGCCCATGTCTTGCATACCTATTACGGCACCTGTTTTTAGCAGCTCCATAGTAGCTTCCAAAATCAGCTTCTCCCAAAAGGGGTCGCCAACTTGTACGCTGGGAAGGTCATCGGCAGAGTTTTCTGAAATATCTTTAGAAGCAAATGCCGCTCCGTGGATACCGTCTTTTCCGGTGGCAGAACCGTAAATATAAACGGGGTTGCCCACGCCTTCGGCGATGGCCGAAACGGTTTTGCCTACCTCGGCAATACCTACCGACATTGCATTTACAAGGTTGTTGGTGTGGTAGCACTCGTCAAAATACACCTCGCCGCCTACAGTAGGAATGCCAAAGGCGTTGCCGTAATCGCCGATGCCTTTTACAACACCTTTCAGCAACCATTTGGTACGGTCTTCTTTTAGATTACCGAAACGTAGCGAGTTTAGCTGTGCAATAGGACGTGCGCCCATGCTGAATATATCGCGGTTGATACCGCCCACACCCGTAGCCGCACCTTGGTAAGGCTCGATAGCGCTGGGGTGGTTGTGACTTTCTATCTTGAAACAAACGGCCAATCCGTCGCCAATATCTACCAGTCCGGCGTTTTCCTCACCTGCTTTTGCAAGCATGGCAGGGCCGTCTTTGGGCAGGGTTTTTAGCCAAACAATACTGTTTTTGTAGCTGCAATGCTCGCTCCACATTACACTGTAAATACTCAACTCGGTGAAGTTGGGCGTACGACCCAGTATTTGCTTGATTTTATCGAACTCTTCGGGCAATAAACCCAGTTTTTTGGCGGTTTCTACGGTAACTTCCATCAGACGTTTTTTAGAAACCGCAAAGGTAAGGTTCATTTGGCATTTATCAGTTACAATTTTGTAGATTGTAGAGAGGTTTGGATTTAATAGAATGCGACATTGAGGATGTGCTATTGCCTATGCCTGTGAAGAAAAAACACCAAGGAAGTACTCATACAGTTTAATAAAGAAAATTGGGGTTTGTAGGGCAACAACCTTATCAATTCTAAACGCGTTTATACCTAAATGAAGACAGGAATTATTTATTTATTAATTATTCTACTTGCAGTGAGTTGTGCTGATAAACATAATCTCTTGCAAGGCGAATGGTATGCCGTTTCTGCAACTTCAGAACACCCTGTGAATTATTTTGTTGAAGCTCGATTTACGAATGATTCATTGTTTTTGAGGGATGAAAATTCTTTGTTATACAAACTGAAATACATCTTTAAAAATGGGCAGTTAGAGATTAATGGTAAAAGGTATCCTGTAGAAATTGGTGAAGGCTTGGAATTAGGCTTTATGGGCATTTCCTTTACCAGAAAAGCAAATTCTGTCAAGCTATCAATACCGACTAACGTATCACTTGAGCTGCCAAAGCATAATGTATTATCATTTGCAAACCCGAATAAACGGAAAGGCGCGAATGCAAAACAATATGTAAGTGAACTCTCTATTGGAATGCATAATTCAGCACCTTTTATGATGATAAAAGGCGTTCGTCCTTCAATCAAGAACCTCGGAGACCATTTAGAATTGCCCCATCTGCCGAATGACGCAGAGAGGGAGATGGGGCTATACGTTGATAAAGGAGTTTCGATGAAATTTTTGGATTCTGTTTTTGCAGTACTGGACAGTATCTCGATTTATAAGTTTTCATTCATGGTTGGAAACAATTTAAATGATAGTTTAAAACCCACGCAAGCAATAAAAAAATACATTCCTGCTACTCTGTTTTCAAACCGATGGAAAGAAAGCGAGAATTTCATTATCCAATATTTTGGTGATTCTAACAAACATCAACAAGTAATTCAATTATCCGATGATGCCGTGTTTTTGAACGGGAAAGAAATAGACTCGCTACGATTGGTTAAAGAATTGGAAGTGTTGATAACTCAGAATCCTAAAAAGAATTCAATAGTAATAACCTATCAGCCATCAACAACGTATGAGGTGTTTTTAAGGCAACTAAGTGTAATAGAAAATATTTATTTTCTGGTAAGGAATAAAAGAGCGTTAACTGTCTATAAATTAACTTATAATGAATTGAATGATACACAGATCGAATCGCTGAATGAGTATTATCCTAAACGTTATTCGTTTTTTAGTAATGATTTTTACCAAAAGCTAAAGGAATTTGAAACGCCCTATTGCGGCTTTTAACTATTCACTGTTGTATTCTAAAATTATCCCCATTTTTGCAGTATGTGGCCCGCTACGTTGCAAGGTTTTAAGCAGCATTTGCAGTTGGAGAAATCGCTTTCGCCCAACTCGGTAGAGGCATACCTGCGCGATATGGAGAAACTGGGGCAATATTTTGAGATTAGCCACCTAACCCTCTCTCCGCAAGAAGTTACCCCAACTCACCTCAAAGGTTTTTTAAAGTGGATTACTGAATTGGGCATGACTCCTTCTTCGCAGGCACGGATTATTTCGGGCATACGGGCATTTTATAAATACCTGTTGCTGGAGGATTTGGTGCAAACCGACCCTACTGAATTGATTGAAATGCCCAAACTGGGACGTAAACTGCCCGAAGTATTGAACGTGCAGGAAATTGATGCCATGCTGCGCATAATTGACCTTAGTCAGCCCGAAGGCCACCGTAACAAAGCCATTATTGAAACCCTTTACAGTTGCGGGTTGCGGGTGAGTGAGTTGGTAGAGTTGAAACTGAGCAATTTATTTTTTGACGATGAGTTTATAAAAGTGGTAGGCAAGGGCAGTAAAGAACGCTTAGTGCCCATTGGCCAACAAGCTATTGATAGTATTTTGCTATATGTGCAGCATCACCGCAAACACATTGCCCCGCAACGAGGCGAAGAGGATATTGTTTTTTTGAACCGCAGGGGTAAACGACTTACACGGGTAATGGTGTTTATTATCAGCAAGCAGTTGGCTACCCAAGCAGGAATTAAAAAGACGATTAGTCCGCACACGTTCAGGCATTCATTTGCTACCAGCTTGGTAGAGGGTGGTGCTGATTTACGTGCCGTGCAGCAAATGCTGGGGCACGAGAGCATTACTACTACAGAAATCTACACCCATTTAGACAGGGAATACCTTAAATCGGTGATTGCTTTATATCACCCTAAGAATAATTACAAGCGGTGATTATTGAGCCACACCCACAGCGCGTTTGCTAATTAGCCTGAATATAAAATTAAGGGCTTTGTGGGTAACGTCTCGAAGGGTTTTAAACCCTTCGAGACGCACACCAAATAATAGCGACGGGTTTTATGCCTGTCGGAAGAATTGACGAAGCCATCCGTTTGTCATTAATGGGTTGGGATTACTTCGGATAAACCTTCGCTACCACCGAAATCTACACCCATTTGGACCTATAGCATCTTAAATCGGTGATTATTAATACATACCCACAACGCATTTGCTAAGTAGCCCGAATATAAAATTCAGGGCTTTGAGGGTATCGTCTCGAAGGGTTTAAAACCCTTCAAGACGCACATAAATAATAGCGGCGGGCTTTATGCCCGTCATAAAAATTACAATGGTCGCTAGGACTTAAGTCCTAGCGACCATTGTAATTACAAAAATCACGGATTTCAATCCGTGTGAGGTATATTATTTAAAATAAGTAAGCACAGGCACGTGCGAGTGGTTTACCATTTTTTTAGTTAAACTACGATGAAACAGCTGACTAAAAAAGCTGCGGTGGTGCACTGCCATTGCCAAAATATCACAAGGGCCCGTTGTTATAAAACCAGTAATACCATCGCCAACACTGGTATTGTCGATATTGTGAAAGCCCATTGATTTATAACCCGTAGCTTCAACAATCCCCCTAAACACCTCTTCGGGGTTCTTCTCTTCGGTAGGCAATTCAGGGTCGGTAATATGTAAAATATGGAAGTTACTATCGTACAGTTTAGCCAAATCAAGCAGTTTGGTAATAACGCTAATGTCGTTCTTTTCCAAATCGCTGGCATATACAATGTCGTTGGTCTTAAACTCTTTCATCTCATCAGGTATGCACAATACGGGCATTTTGGCCTGTCCTACCACGCCTGAAGCATTAGAGCCCAACAGCAACTCCTCGGCGCCGGTGGCACCTGTGGTTCCCATTACAATCAGGTCGATATTGTTAGATTCAGAGTAGTTTATAATCTCATCCACTGCAAATCCCAGTTTCACGGTTATTACAGGTGCTTTGCTTTGCAGCTCAAGCGCAAGTTTTGCCAACTCTTGCTGGGCGCTTTTTTCTTCTTCCTCTTTTATAGTATTAATGGTCTCGGCAGGAGTATAGGGGTCTATTACCGGAACGTGTATCACATTAAGCAAGTGCAATTCTGCATTAGCCTTTGCTGCAATTGACGCGGCTACCGTAAGCGCACTTTTTGCCACACCTGAAAAATCAGTAGGCACTAATATCTTTTTAATACTCATGGTTGTTAAATTTAAGTGTAAAATTACTAATACTTTGGGTGGATGTAAAATGATATTTATCAGTACATACTTTATCTTTCTGTTAAAAAGTAACTTGTATGCTTCAAAAAAGCATTCAACCTTTGCCGTTAGAAAAACGTTTCATACACAGTTTTCGTTTAATATGGATGCATACATAACCAACAACTATGTATGAAAGTACTTGATAACATTACCATGAGAAGAGGAATATATGTTGTGGTTTTTACCGCAATTGGTTTGCTGATTTCAACGGCTGTTACCGCACAAAATAACGGTATCAATAAAAAGGATGCGCTAGCCTATCGCTTGGGGTTTAATATTAATATGCCCTTTGTTACCGCCCATACTGATACGTTTAAAAGCCGTGTAGGCTGGGGCTTGTGGGGCGAGGCTGAGTATAAACTGTCTAACCGCTGGCGGGTAATGCCGGGATTGGCGTATAACAGTTTTGGGTTCAATCAGTATTTTTATAACGACTCAGGTGCGGTAGAGCGTCGTGTTATTACCGAACACTATATGGAACTGGGGTCGAGGTTCTCTTACCAACCGCTTGAAGATGAAAACAGTGTGCGCATCATTCTTGGTGCTGCATTTTCTTTTTTGGTTGACCGCAAAACAAGCTTTCCCGATATTGAGGGTACGAACGTTACCCGTTTAACATTGGATAATAAAAAATCAATGCAGCCCGGCATTTTGTTAAGTGCTGGGTTTATGGCTCCGCTTAGCAAACGCATCGACCTTGGAATACAATACAATCAGGGATTGCCTGCTAAAATACACCCGCTGGATGTGGTGGGCAGGGTTGGCAGTTTGCAAGTGAAGCTAAACTATAAGATTGTACCCAGAAGGGCAGAAACCGTGCTTCAACCCGAAGTACAGGCGGATATGGCAACCGACTTGCCTTATAAGTACGATAGCCTGATGCTTATTGTGAGAGTGAAAGAGAATTTTACCCGCATAGCCTTGCTTAAAGACCAAGGCTATTTGGAAGAAGCCGAGGATGAACGTTTGAAGGCTCTTGAGGCAGCTATGGAAATTCGTAATGCGTTTACCGAAAAGCTTACATTTATTCCTGTTTATTTTATTTATGACAGCGACAGTAAACTGGCCTTGAACGGCAAGTTTGACGGTATTTTGCTGAATAGTGCCATGCAACGCGACAGCTCAATTAAATTGCCTGCAAAACAACATTTGTTTGCTGAATTTGCACGGCAGTTTGATGAGGTAAGCAACACCAGCGGTATGTATGGCTTAGTTGTTTACACCGATAAGTTTAAAAATATACCCGAACCTTTTCCTGCATTTGTTTCTAATGCGTACGGGTTTTTGAACGAAGCTGAGGTAGTTGCTAAATTTGAAAAACGCCTGAAAAAGTATTTCGCACCTAAGCAGTAAAAGCCTATGGAAAACCCCAATGCCTACATTAAGGTTAACTACATGGAGCCCGGTATGATGGTGGGGGTAGTTTTTGGGGCGACATTTATAGGCATGGGGGCTATGTTTACGCTTATTATACTGGGCGCCCCTGTTTGGCTTACCGTTGCTGTGTTTGTAGGTGTTATTTCACTTATTATTTTTAGCCTGCTTTATACCGGTGAGTTTTGGTTGTATAACGACCGATTGGAGCAAAAATTAACTCCAAAGCTTCCCCTTGTTTTAAAACCAAAGCAGGCAGTGTTTTACTGGCGCGACCTTGAAAGCTATCTGCTAGACTCAGAACTTAGCCGCAACAGGGGCGAACGCAAATACATTAAACTATATTTTATTAATCCGCCCCGTACAGTTGCTTTTAATGAGGGGAACGATGCCGAAAGCCGCGAACAGTTTGCCGCATTTGCAGATAAGTTTATTGCATTGTTGGAAACCAAGGAAACAAGCAGCGGTGACCAATCGGTCAATACCATTGATGAATCCCCTAAAACTATTGAAAATACTACTGCTTCCGTTGAGTTTGTAAAGCCCATTAAAGCGCGCGAACGCAAAGGGTTTTACGATACCATTTGGGCAAAACTGCTCACCATAGTGTTTCTGGTATGTACAGCAACCATTACGGCTCTTTACTTTTTTCCTGAAGCCTTTGGTATATCATCGCTTAGCGGTAGAAACTCGTGGAGGCTTTGGGCAGTACTTATTCCCGGCACTCTGTACATGGTGGGTAGAACATTTAGGGCTAAAAAGAAGCCCTAACCACAAAAAATTATCTTTAACAGACTGTTATCAACGGTTTTTTTGCTATGGTGTACAATTAAGTAAACACTTTGAAACCCGCTATTTTCCTGAAAAAATTGCACAGCATATTTCCTGTGTTAACATAGTGTGAACAAGCGGTCATACTTCGCTAACCCTTGTGTAACAATATGTGCAATATTTTACTTTAGCTTTGTGTTAGTGTTTTCAGGTCAATCAGAACATCCGCTAACTTACACTCCTGATTTTGAAAGGGAGGCCCGTCTTCAACAGCTATATGACAGATTGGAGAGGAAGATTACTTTTTTCTCTTTACCCGAAAACGAAATCAAGAAAATGGCAACTGCGGCATCCGACATCGAATCGTGCTGCATCGTGGGTTTTGACAATGAAAAATTAGATACCCTATCGCCTGAAGATATTTATAATTTTTGCCTTGCTATTGAAGAGGGATATAGCCCCGCTGTCACTCATTTAGAGGCTTGGCTCAGCAAAAACATAAAAACGCTTAAACCCGAACACCCCGAAACCTTATTGGCTTTGGTTGGTGGTTTGACTAAAAATGCAGGAAGCGAATTTTCAGCTTCGCTGGATATTGGCGGTTTGCGTCCTTGTTTCGCTCATATACTCAATCCTGCAAACGGTGGTGTTTTTACCCAAAGCTGGATGTTGAGGATGCTGGTGCAAATTACCCGTCCGTTTAAAAATTACCCATTATCATACCCCGCGTTGGTGCAGTCGGTGTTTTTGAAAACGAAGGGATTAACGCTACGCAATTTGTTTACGGTGAATTTGGCGGCTTTAAACCAAAAGAACTTGTTGGACGAGCATACGGAAGCACTTGCCGGACTTACAGTGGGTCAGTTGCGCGAAATGGACTTAACTCCTTTGCTTGAGATTGGGTACACAATTACCGAAGAAAGCCTGCAAAGGGTAGATGGTTTGTTGCGCCAGTTATACAGGCAAAATGCAGGCTACCAAAAACGTGAGCCGCGTATGCGCAATATGCTTAACTTTTTATACGACGAAGGGCTTGATATGTTAGCACCGCATTCGCAAGAGTTTAACGAGCGTCAGCAACAAATTATACGCTATTTGTTCTCAAAAAGGTATTTGGGTACCAAAGAGCTTACGCTTGACTTTAAATGCGACCGTAAGACCATACAACGTGATTTCTCGAAACTGCTGAGTACCGAAGTGGTGCGCAGTATAGGCAACGGCAGCGCGCTTAAGTATTGTATCAATCTAAAAACCAACAGTTACGATATGTTGGAGATATACAGCGTGCCCGTGCGCAAACGCGAAGAATACCAAGAAAGCCTTTTTGGCGAAGAAATTTGGGAAACGAAAAAAGCCTGATGCTATAATAGCTACAGGCTTTTAAAAGTTCTTACTGCGTTGTTTTACAGTTCGTCTTCGTTAAAAAAGTAATCCTCATCGGTGGGATAATCCTGCCAAACCTCTTCAATACTTTCGTAAGGTTCGCCATCGTCCTCCAACTCTTGAAGGTTTTCAATCACCTCAAGCGGAGCACCTGAGCGTATGGCATAGTCTATCAGTTCGTCCTTAGTAGCGGGCCAGGGAGCGTCGTCCAAATATGAGGCTAATTCTAATGTCCAGTACATAAGCCGTCTTTTATTTTTCCGCGAAATTATACTTTTTTGCTAAAAATCAAACAGTGAATTTTACAAAACCTGTTTTTACTGCATTTTTTATACTGTTGTCGTTTAGTTTCAGGTGTTAAAACTTCCCAAAGCCTTTACAAACGTTATCAGTTTGTCGCGCAGTTCTTCTACGTTGTTTTTTTGCGAAGCTGATATAAACACCACAGGAGCATTCTCTTTTGCCATCCATGTGTTTTTTAGCTGTGACAGCGATACGGGGGTGTCTACTTCCTCGTCGTTCTCAGCATAGCTTATGTGGTCTTCGGCTTTGTACAAATCTATTTTGTTCATTACCATCAAAACAGGTTTGTGTTCGGCTTTAATCTCACGCAAAGTGTCTTTTACTACCTGTATGTGCTCCTCAAAATTGGGGTGTGATATGTCCACCACGTGCAGCAAAAGGTCAGCCTCGCGCACTTCATCCAAAGTAGATTTAAAGCTCTCTACCAGCATGTGGGGCAGTTTGCGGATAAACCCTACTGTATC